>JBBSVB010000099.1:0-8513 GCA_038233875.1 Actinomycetales bacterium
AAGGTGTGGGACCAGGTGAAGTCGGGGCGTGAGCCGGCCGAGCGCTACGTGCAGGCGAAGGTCGACAAGGGCAATCAGCACAAAAAGGCCGTCCAGCACGCCGACACCGTGATCGACGGCTCGACGCTGCAGGTTTTCCACCTCAACGCTTCGCACTGGGTGGTCTTCTCAGGCAGCGAGCCCATAGCGGTGCACCCACGCACCTCCGCCCCGTTTAGCCTTCTCCTGAAAAACGCGGACCTGGACAAGCGCGTGAAGCCCAGCGACGAGCCGACTGCCGTGCAACGCATCCGAGGGGCTGCCAAGCGTCGCCCCGCGCCCCGCCGCAGAGGGCCCCAGCGGCACGCTCAGGCCGACATCAAACTCTCCAGCACCCAACCCACCTCCGTGGATGGCCCCGACGCTCAGCAGGACTAGCGCCCGACGGCATACCCCTGCATGCCGCGCGGGTTGGCTCCGGCACTGAGTAGGCCAGTATGCGGATCGCGCGCCACTGCGCACATCCGCGACAACGCCCAATCGCCAGCCCGCTGGACGACGTGCCCCCGGGCTTCCAAACCGCTCAGGACGGCGTCCCCTAGGCGATCCTCGGCTACCAACACCCCCGGCTCGACGACACGGGGGTCGAAGGACGAGGGGAAACTCAGGGTGTGGAACATCGGGGCGTCGATGGCCTCTTGGAGCGTGGCCCCTTCCATGAGGTGCCGGATCAAGAACACCGACTGCCACTGATCTTGCTGGTCCCCGCCGGGACTGCCACAGGCCAGGACCGGGCGACCATCACGCAGCACCATCGTCGGGGTCAATGTCGTGCGTGGCCGCGCGCCGGGCACCAACGACGACGGCAACCCTTGCTCCAGCCACATCATCTGCAGGCGCGTGCCTAATGCGAAGCCAAGGTTGGGGATCGTCGGCGATGACTGCAGCCACCCACCCGACGGTGTCGCCGTGATCATGTTGCCCCACCGATCAACGACATCGACGTGGCAGGTGTCTCCGCCGGGTGGGCCGTTTGCAGCGGGCCGGGCCACCGTTGGCTCCCCCACCGATCCGCCAGCCGCGGGCCCGAGCGCGCCTGGGGTGCGCAGAGCGAGTGCCGCCATCGCGGGCGACCGCCCACCGGGATGGCCCGGACGAACGTCTCGACTAGCGGTACCGGTGATCAGGTCGGCCCGCACGCGTGCGTAGTCGCTGGAGAGCAGGTCAGCCAAAAGATCTCCGCGGTCCGCTCGCCCAGTCCCCGACTTAGTTGCGTTGGCAGGTCCGACCGGACTGTCGCCATACCAAGCCTCTCGGTCGGCCATCGCCAACTTCCAGCGTTCGACGACGCTGTGCACGCCCTCGACACTGTCCATCGGAGCATGGGAGCCGTCACCCTCCCCCATAGCCAGCATCTGCAGCAGCGTCGGCCCTTGTCCCCATAGCCCCGTCTTGGCGATCTGGTGCCCATGCCAGTCCAGCAGCACCGGAGGCTCCCAGGTCGCCTGGTATGCCGCCAGGTCGGCTCCCGTGAGCACCCCCGGGAGCACATGGCCGTCAGAGTGCCAGTGCGGAACCCGTACAAAGTTGTCGACGGCTTCGGCCACGAATCCGCAGCCCCACGCACGCCGAGTGGCTTCGATCTGCTGGTCCCGGCTAGCACCGGGCACTGACCCCTCAGTGACGAGAGCAGCCAAGGTGTTGGCCCAGGCGACGTTGCGGTGCAGCGACCCGGCCACAGGGGCCCGGCCACCCTCTAGCCAAACGTCGGCCGAAGTGGGCCAGTGCGTTGTGAAGACGTCGCTAACCGCCCCGATGGTGCGGCTCGTGGCGGGCAGCACTGGGTGTCCGTGGCGGGCGTAGTGCTCGGCGGGGGCAAGCACCTCAGCAAGACGCATGGTGCCTCGGTCGCGTAGCAACACCATCCAGGCGTCGAAAGCACCTGGCACGGCCGCCGAAAGCAGACCCGAACCGGGCACGACATCCATCCCGGCGTTGGCGAAATGCTGGGCCGAAGCGCCAACCGGGGCCGGCCCCTGACCACACAGAACCTGCACACTCACGCCACCGGAGTCGCTGACGATGGCGGGCAGGTCGCCGCCGGGGCCGTTGAGATGCGGCTCGACGACGTGCAACACAAATCCGGCGCAGACCGCCGCGTCGAAGGCGTTCCCACCCCGCTCGAGGATGCCCATGGCCGCTGTGGAGGCAATCCAGTGGGTGCTGGAGACCATCCCGAAGGTGCCTTGCAGGGTCGGCCGCGTGGTGAAGGTCATGGGAGCAGGGTAGGCATCATCGGGCGAGACTGCTGATGAGCACGGTGGCGAGCATGGCAATCAGGGCCACGATGACGACGAGCCGCCGACTCCGGGCCCCCATCAGCGCGCCTGCTCTGGCATAGCCTGGAGGTTTTCGCGTTCCACGACGACCGGCTCGTGCCAGGAGGGGCCGCGGCGCAGGTGCAGGTGGTCGGTGCGCATGAGGTACACAGTGGCAGCAGTTACCGCCAGCCCGCACATCAACGTCCCGATGCCGATCGTCCAACGCGCACCGAAGGCATCCCCGATCCATCCGATCAGCGGGGCACCCAGCGGCGTTCCTCCGAAGAACACCGCCATATAGAGCGACATCACTCGACCGCGCACGTGTGATTCCACGCTCAACTGGACCATCGAGTTGGCGGTCACCATCACGGTCAACGCGGCAAGGCCGGTGGGAACGAGCAGCACCGCATACATCTCGAATGATGGCGCGAAGGCCAACACAGCGGTGAACACGGTGAACGCGGCCATCGCCCCCAGCAGCATCCGCCAGCGGGGGCGTTCGCGTCGGGCCGCGAGCAGGGCTCCGGACAGGGATCCGATGGCCATCACCGAGCCCAGCAGGCCGAACTCTTTGACACCTCGCTCGAAGACTTCAGTAGCCATCAGCGCGTTCGTCAGTTGGAAGTTCATCCCGAAGGTTCCGTGCACGAAGACCAGCGCCATGATCAGCATGATGTCTGGACGCCCTCGCACGTAGCGGACGCCTTCGCGGATCTGTCCCCGGCCGCCCTTACTCCGGGGGGTCAGGCGCAACTGGGACGGGTCGAGCATGAAGAGCGCGATCATGACCGCCACGAAGGTCGCGGCGTTGACTAATAACGTCGGCCCCGTGCCGACCCACGCGATGAGCAGCCCGGCCAGGGCCGGCCCGATCAGGCGGCCACTGTTGAAGGACGCGCTGTTGAGGCCGACCGCGTTGGTCAACCGTTCGGGCGGCACCAACTCCGAGACCATGGCTTGTCGCGCGGGCGCGTCGAGCGCGGCGGCTGAGCCTTGCAGGAAGGCCAACACATACATGTGCCACAACTCCATGACGCCCGAGAGCACCAGCACCCCCATCGCGACCGCAGTCAAGACCATCACCGCTTGGGTGATGAACATCAGCCGACGTTTGGCGAAGCGATCCGACAGCGCACCCCCCAGAGGTGCCAGCAGCAGCATGGGCAAAAACTGCAGCCCGGTCACGATGCCGAGCGCCTGGGCCGAGTTGTTGGTCAACTCGGTCAACACGACCCAGTCTTGAGCAACCCGCCCCATCCAGGTGCCGGTGTTGGAGATCAACGCGCCGACGGCATACACCCGGTAGTTGCGGACCGACAGCGCAGCAAACATCGCGCTCATCGAGCCACCACGCGTTCCAGAATGTCGGTGGCACCGCGCAGGGTGTCCTGCTCGGCCGACGTCAAGCCTTCGAGTCGCGCGGTCATCCAGGCATCGCGTTTGGCCCGCTCGCTCGCCAGCATCGCGGCCCCGGCCTCGGTCAGCGCGATCAACGCCACGCGGCCGTCGTGTGGGTCGGCGGTGCGGGTGACCAGCTCAGCCTCGACCAACGAGGCGACCGTCCGCGTCATGCTGGGCGCGCGCACTTGCTCACGATCAGCAAGATCACCCAGGGTCGTCGGTGCGTCCTTGAGTTGAGCAAGCACGCTGAAGTGGTGTGGGGCCAACTCACCTGCGCTCTCAAACCGCACCCGCCGCGAGACGCGCATGCACGCCAGCCGAAGGTCGTGCGCCAAGCCGGACAGGTCAGCGGGGTCGGGAGCGTGATGAGTGGGGGTCGATGGGGAGGGTGAAACGGTCACACTCCCCGCAACTACTTAGCCAGGCTAACTATTCCTGTGCGGAGCGCTCTGCCGAATCAGCCTGTAGTCGGTGGTGGGGCGGGTCGCGGCCATGCCGGGGTACCTCGAACTGTGTGTCTAAAGTGACTCAATGGGTGCGGAGCAGGAAAAGCAGATTATCCCGATGACCGTGCCGATCGCGTCCTTGGTGGTGGTGCGCATCGGTCTGGCGATATGGGCGATCGCGCTGATCGTGGTGTGGACCGTTCCGGCCCTATCGGCTGGCGATCAGTGGTGGTGGCGCTGGGTCCCGGTGGCGGCTTTGGCGGTGGGACTACTTGGTCATACGTACGTCATGCGGGGGCGCGGCAACGCGTCAGAGGCTTAGCGCTCCACCAAGTCGACAGCCAAGTCGTCAAGCACTGGCGCTTCGACGACGGGTGACGGACGAGCCTCCAGATCGACTTCGCTGTGTGCGCCGCAGCCGTGGTCAATGCTCACCACAGACGCGTCGCTGGGGGACCAAGCGTTGGCGCAGACCCCGAAGAGCGAACGCAGCACGCCCGCCATCGGAACGAAGAATCCGCAGGTGTTGCACGGAGCGGGAGCACTGCGGGCACCCTCGGCGGTGGGGCCTCGGTCGCCTTCGTACCAGCGCTGCGCGGCTTGCTCACGTCCGTGGGCGGATAGCACCCGTGGCCGCCCTAGGCCCAACTCGAAGAAACCGACCTCGTCAACATCATCGTCGCCGGTGGCTTCGAAGCCAGCCACCAGGAGCGGATCCACGTCCACGTATGGCGTGCGATCGCCGGTACCGATGTCTCCGGGTGCCAGGCGCTCGGCATACGGCAACCAGACGGGAGAGATCATCGACCCGTCCCCGGGCACCAGGTGCGTCTCGCACACCGTGGGCTTACGGCCGCGGGGCGGCCGAGCCAACGTGATGGCCCACTTCCACCCCGGATAACCCGGTGCGACGCACGCGAAGAAGTGCGTGACCAAGCGCTCGGCGTCCATCTCGACGCCGAGATGGACGCCGACGGCTCCCGGCTCGGCGATCTCTACGGCTGCCAACCGAGCAACCTCGATGGCGCCGTACAACGTGGCGTCCGCTTTCAGCGTGGGCATGTCTTAGGCTCCGGCGTCGAACTGGTCGGCCACGGCGCGCAGGGTTTTAGACAATGCCGCCGACACTTTGGCGTCGGGGTATTTCCCGCGGCGCAACGATGTGCCAGCGTGGTCGAGCACTGCAATAAGGTCTTCGACCACGACGGTCATCTCATCAGCCGGCTTGCGGTCTCGGATCGCCATGGTCTTGGCCACGGACGGAGCCGGCTCGAGCACACGCACGCTCAGAGCTTGGTCCCCACGGCGACCCTGCGCGATGTCGAACTCGACGCGGGCTCCTCGCTGCAGCGCCTCAGTTCCCTTAGGTAGGGCACTGGCGTGGACGTAGACATCCTCGCCTTCGTCGCTGGAGAGAAAGCCGAAGCCCTTGTCTTCGTTAAAGAACCTGACCTTGCCCGTAGGCACTCGAAACACCTCTACCTCATCAATGGAAGCGCCCACGCGCGCCAAGCGCGTCACCGGAGGACCGATCGTGTGGACACAGGAACACGCCAAGGATATCGCTTCAGCGGGCGAGGCGATACGCCGCAGCGGGCGCCGCAACTCATGCTGGGACGCCCGCTGTGGAGTAATGCTGGAGGTGCAGGTCGTCGATCAGACAGAAACGGTGCTCTTGGCCGGGGCGGCGGTGCTGGTCGACTCGAACTCGTAGGCCGTTTCACCGTGGACGGCGAGGTCAACCCCGCGCTCTTCGTCCTCGACCGAGATGCGGAAGCCGATGGTCTTGGCGATAGCCAGACCGATGACAAGCGTCAAGATGCCGGTGAAGACGATCGTGAACCCTGCGGCCACCACCTGCGCGACGAGCTGGTCGAAGCCGCCGCCGTAGAAGAGGCCGCCACCCACACCATCAGTCGGCAGCATCAGGAATCCGATTCCCACGGTGCCAATCAGCCCGGCGACAAGGTGCACGCCGACAACATCCAGCGCGTCGTCATACCCGAATTTATACTTCAGGCCGATCGCCAGCGCGGAAACCGCACCGGCCACGACGCCAAGAGCAATCGATCCGACAGGGCTGAGGTTGGCGCACGCCGGGGTGATCGCGACGAGACCGGCGACGACGCCGGAGGCTGCACCGACCGAGGTCGGGTGACCGTCACGGATGCGCTCGACGAGCAACCAGCCGAGCATGGCGGCAGCGGGGGCGACGAGCGTGTTGACCCAGATCAGCCCTGCTTCTTCGCTGGTGCTTGCGGCGCCACCGTTGAAGCCGAACCAGCCGAACCACAGCAGCGCGGCACCGAGCATGACCAGCGGCACGTTGTGCGGCTTGTGGAAGCCCATCTTTCCGAAGCCCGCGCGCTGGCCGATGATGTAGACCAAGACGAGGGCCGCGACACCTGCGTTGATGTGGACCACGGTTCCACCGGCGTAGTCGATGGCCTCGCCGAACGTCTGACCGATCCACCCGTCCGCACTGAGCAGGCCGCCTCCCCAGACCATGAAGGCCAAGGGGCAGTAAACGAGGGTTACCCAGACCGGCACGAAGACCGTCCACGCACCGAACTTCGTGCGGTCCGCGACCGCGCCACTGATCAGGGCCACCGTGATGATCGCGAAGGTCGCGCCGAAGCCCGCACCGATCAGGTCACTGGTTCCGACGAGGTCGGATAAGCCGAACGAGGTGAAGGGGCTGCCGAAGAGACCCCACAACTCAGACTCACCTCCACTCATCGAGTAGCCCCACAGCACCCAGATGACGCCGACCATGCCGATGGAGACAAAGCTCATCATCATCATGTTCAGGGATGCTTTGGCGCGGGTCAGCCCGCCGTAGAAGAACGCAAGACCGGGGGTCATCAACAGCACGAGGGCCGCCGAGACCATCACCCAGACGTCACCAGAGGTGAGTTCCATGAAGTGTCTCCTGAAAATTTTGGGTGCGGCCCCATGCGGCGCACCGATAGACATGAGTCTGCGACTGCGGTGTTACCGCGAGGTGACCCACGATGTTTCCGGCACGTTCCCCGTGTTTCCGTTACGTAAACTCACCGCTCACCGACCTACAGCAACTCGCGGCATCGACTCAGTCGGTCGAGCCACCATGAGGTCGTCGAGGGAGCTGCGAGGTACCGCTGGAGGAGATGGGTATCAACGGTCTGGGTGGCCCGGCTGGCATCTGTGAGGGTAAGCAACCCGTCGGTGGCCAGCAGCGGCTTGGGACACACGTCGCCAACGAAGAGGGCCACGGTGCCCAAGCCGCACGCGTGATTGAGGTCCGGCAGCGCGCAGGCGAGCGCGGCCCCCGCAGCGATCCCGACGGAGCTTTCGAGGGCTGAGGAGACCACTGCGGGTAGCCCACAATCGGCAACGATCTTCAAAGCTGGCCTCACTCCCCCCAAGGGCGCCACCTTGATGACGATCAGGTCGGCGGCTTCGGTCCGGGCAACGAGCATGGGGTCGGCGGCTCGGCGTATGGACTCATCGGCGGCAATCGGCACGTTGATGGTCCTGGCGGCGAGCGCGACGCGCAGCCGCGCCAGGTCCGCGACATCGGCAACGGGCTGCTCGGCATACTCCAGGTCGTATGCCGATAGGGCACGCAGTGCATCCCTCGCCTGATGCAGATCCCAGGCTCCGTTGGCGTCGACCCTTATCTTGCCGGTGGGGCCTAACCGGTCCCGCACGGCGCAGACCCGGGCTAGGTCGTCGGCCAGTTCTTGGCCCCGCTGAGCGACTTTGACTTTGGCGGTGGTGCACCCTGGGAAGGCGTCCAGGATTCGGTCGACATCCTGGGCTGCGACTGCGGGCACGGTGGCGTTGACCTCAACGGACTCACGCACCGCGGGCGCGGGCCGGCCCCAGCCCGATTCGATCGCACACCGCAACCAGGTGGCGGCTTCGGCGTCTGCATACTCAGCGAAGGGACCGAACTCAGCCCACCCCTGCGGCCCGCGCAACAGCATGGTCTGGCGGCTGGTGATGTTACGGAACGGCACCCGCAGCGGGATGTCGACCACGTGCGCGGACTCGAGCAACTCCTCGACCGACGGGGCGGTCACTGGTCGCGAGAGGACAGGACGCAGAATTCGTTGCCCTCAGGGTCCGCGAGCACGGTCCAGGTGACCTCGTCCTCGTCCTGGCCGACATCCACGCGGCGAGCGCCCAACTCGATCAACCGCGCGATCTCGAGATCGCGGTCCTGACTGGTGTGCGGAGCAAGATCAATGTGCAACCGATTCTTGAGGGTTTTGGCTTCCCCCACCGCCACGAACACCATCCCCGGCCCGATCTGCTCCCACACCATGTCAGTAACGGTCGAGGGGTCCACCCAGCCTGGGATGATCACCACTTCGTC
>JBBSVB010000100.1:0-8451 GCA_038233875.1 Actinomycetales bacterium
ACGGTCCCGTAACATTGAACAAGATATGAGTAAAAAGCCAGCGCGTCGGTTAGATCGTGTCGTCATCCGATTTGCGGGTGATTCCGGCGATGGCATGCAGTTGACTGGCGACCGGTTTACCTCGCAGACGGCCTCGCTCGGCAACGACATCTCCACGCTCCCGAACTTTCCCGCCGAGATTCGCGCCCCCCAGGGAACGCTGCCGGGAGTGTCCAGCTTCCAGCTGAACTTCGCCGACCACGACGTGATGACGCCCGGCGACTCCCCCGACGTCTTGGTGGCGATGAACCCGGCGGCGCTGATGGCCAACCTCGCCGACCTCCCCCGCGGCGGCACGATCATCGCCAACACCGACGAGTTCACCAAGCGCAACCTGTCCAAGGTCGGCTACGCAAGGTCCCCGCTGGACGACGGCAGCCTCGACTCGTGGCACCTGCACGCACTGGGCCTGACGTCGATGACGGTCGCGGCGCTCGCCGACTTCGGGTTGAGTCGCAAGGAGAAAGAACGCGCCAAAAACATGTTGGCGCTCGGCCTGATGTCGTGGCTGTACTCGCGCCCCCTCGACAGCACCGAAGCGTTCCTGCGGGCCAAGTTCGCCAAGAAGCCCGAGATTCTCGAAGCCAACCTGACCGCGCTGCGAGCAGGTCACGCCTACGGCGAAACCACCGAAGACTTCGCAGTCCGGTTTGAGGTCGCCCCGGCACCGATGAAGGCGGGCAACTACCGCACGGTCACCGGATCGCAAGCAATGGCGCTCGGCCTTGTCAGTGCCGCCCAGCGCAGCGGGCTGCCGCTCATTCTTGGTTCCTACCCCATCACGCCCGCCTCGGACATCCTGCATACGCTGTCCGCCCTGAAGCACTTCAACATCACCACCATGCAGGCCGAAGACGAGATCGGCGCGGTGGGCATGGCTCTCGGCGCGTCATACGGCGGGGCTCTTGGGGTGACCACCACGTCAGGTCCTGGCCTGGCGCTCAAAGCCGAGACCATCGGCTTGGCGGTGTCGACCGAGTTGCCGTTGATCATCATCGACGTGCAACGCGGCGGCCCTTCCACCGGCTTGCCCACCAAGACCGAGCAGTCCGACTTGTTGCAGGCGCTATATGGCCGCAACGGCGAGTCCCCCGTTGCCGTGGTGGCCCCCCAATCGCCGACCGACTGCTTCGACGCGGCCATGGAAGCGGTCCGTATCGCCACCACATACCGCACGCCGGTGATTGTGCTTTCCGACGGATACTTGGCCAATGGTTCCGAGCCGTGGCCCGTGCCCAACGTCGAAGACCTGCCGAAGATTGAGGTCGAGTTCGCGACCACACCGAATGCGACCAAGGACGACGGCACCCCCGTGTTTCACCCGTTCTTGCGTGACCCCGAGACGCTGGCCCGCCCGTGGGCGATCCCCGGCACGGCCGGTCTGGAGCACCGCATCGGTGGCATCGAGAAGGCAGACGTCACCGGCCACATCTCCTACGACCCGGACAATCACGACAAGATGGTTCGGTTGCGGGCGGCCAAAATCGAGAAGATCGCCGACACCATCCCCGACATCGCAGTCGATGACCCCAGCGGCGCGGCGAAGGTGCTCGTGCTCGGTTGGGGTTCGACGTTCGGCCCGATCTCTGCCGCTGCTCGCCTCGTGCGCGCGGCCGGCACGCAGGTCGCTCAGGCACACCTGCGTCACCTCAACCCCTTCCCGAGCAACCTCGGCGAAGTGCTGCGCCGCTACGACCGCGTCGTGGTGCCCGAGATGAACCTGGGCCAGTTAGCGCTGCTCCTTCGCGGCCGGTATCTGGTCGATATTCACTCGCACACCGCCGTCCGCGGTTTGCCCTTTACCTCCCTCGAACTCGCCGAAGTCCTGCATAAACAGGACATCATCGCGCAGGAGTTGATCCGATGAATTCCACGACAACCTCACTGGGTATGCCGGCCGCCGGCACCTCGGGCGTGCCCGCCACCGACCCCGACGCTGCGCCCCAGACCAAGAAGGACTTCACCTCAGACCAGGAGGTGCGCTGGTGCCCGGGTTGCGGGGACTACGCCGTGCTCGCCGCCGTCCAAGGCTTCCTGCCCGACCTCGGCTTGCGCCGCGAAAACATCGTCTTCGTTTCAGGCATCGGATGCAGTTCGCGCTTCCCGTACTACCTCGACACCTACGGCGTGCACTCGATCCACGGACGAGCACCTGCGATCGCTACCGGCCTGGCGACCGCGCGCTGTGACCTGTCGGTCTGGGTGGTGACCGGCGACGGTGACGCCCTCATCATCGGCGGCAACCACCTGATCCACGCGCTGCGCCGCAACGTGAACATGACGATCTTGCTGTTCAACAACAAGATCTACGGGCTAACCAAGGGGCAATACTCCCCGACCTCCGACATGGGCACCGTCACCAAGTCGACCCCCGTGGGCTCAGTGGACAGACCCTTCAATCCCGTCTCGCTGGCCCTCGGCGCGGAGGCGACCTTCGTGGCCCGCACCATGGACTCCGACCGGTCACACCTTGTTGAGGTCCTCTCTGCCGCCGCCGCCCACCGCGGCACCTCGCTCGTCGAGATCTACCAGAACTGCCCGATCTTCAACGACGGCGCGTTTCAGCTGATCAAGGACCGCGACCAAGGCAAAGCCCGCCTGGCCTACTTGCACGACGGCGAGCCCATCCGTGTCGGCGACGACCGAGTCGTCGTGCGCGACGGATCAGCCATGGCCGTCGTCGCGGCCGATGAGGTGGGAGATCGGCAGGTCGTTACGCACGACGTAACCGCCGATGACCCCGCCCAAGCCTTTGCGCTGTCCCGGCTCGACGACCCCTCGATGGCGCACGTGCCGATGGGCATCTTCCGCCAGGTCGACCGCCCGACGTATGACGACCAGGTGCGAGCGCAGGTCGACGGCGCTCGGGCCAGCGCTGGCGGTGCCACAACGGACGCAGACCTTCAGGTCTTGTTGAACGGCAAGGACACTTGGACTATTCAGGAGTGAGCAACTTCGCCCCCTCTTCGCCTGCCCCTAGCCCAACGCAGGCTCGCTCAACCGCTGACCAGCAAGGTCTCGGCACGGCATACGGGCTAGCGGCGTACGGGCTGTGGGGCCTCTTCCCGCTCTACCTGGTGCTGCTACGACCCGCCGGGGCCATCGAGGTCCTGGTGCACCGGGTGTTGTGGGCTTTCCTCCTCTGCTTGATTATCTTGGCGGCTCTGGGTCATTTGCGCTGGATGGCTCGGTTGCTACGCCGTCCGCGGGTGCTGATCGCGGTCGGCACGGCCGGGGCCTTGATCGCCACCAACTGGACGATTTACACCTTCGCGGTGCTCAGCGAGCACGTCACCGAAGCGGCCCTGGGATACTTCCTTAACCCGCTGGTCACCGTGGCCCTAGGCGTGATCATCCTGCGTGAGCGACTGCGCCGCATGCAATGGGTGGCGGTGGGTATCGGCGGCATCGCGGCGGCATACCTGACCATCGACTACGGCAGCCCGCCGTGGATCTCGATCAGTCTGGCCCTCACCTTTGCTTGCTACGGCCTGGTGAAGAAGCGCGTGGGGTCATCGCTGTCCGCAGTCCAGTCGTTGACGGCCGAAACGATGGTGGTTTCCCCCCTTGCCGCCGCCGCTTTGGTCTACCTCACCGTGACCAACGAGGCGACGTTCACCACCGAAGGCTGGCCGCATGCGTTACTGCTCGCCAGTGCTGGCGTCGCCACCACCATCCCGCTGCTGCTGTTCGCAGCCGCTGCTCGACGCGTTCCGCTGACCACCATTGGGTTACTGCAGTTCATCACTCCGGTGCTGCAACTCTTCACCGCCGTTGTGCTGCTGGGCGAGTCTATGCCCGCGTCCCGGTGGGTTGGCTTCGCCCTGGTGTGGCTCGCCCTCGCAGTGTTGACGCTCGACACCACCGTGAACGTCGGGCGAGCCCACCGTCTCAACCGAATCGCTGCCCGGACCGCCGCGTAGGCTCCCCCATGCCACGTCGAGTGACACTGGTGGCCTGGGGGTCGCGCGGGGACGTCGCCCCGATCCTCAGTTTGGGCCAAGGCTTACGCGATGCGGGAGACGCCGTGACGGTGCTGACCAGTCGCGACTTCGCGGACCTGGTCGAGTTGGCCGGTTTGGAGTGGGCGCCCTTCGACATTTCCGTGCAAGAAGCCGCCTCGTCGCCCGAGGGCCGAGCCTGGTTGGGCGGCCACCGCACGCTCATCGGCGAGGCTCGGGCCTTGCAACGGGTGCTGGACGGTTTCGCTGCGCCGCTCATCGAGGGCCTATGGGAACACACCCGTGACGCGGACCTGGTGGTTAGCGGCATCTTGACGGCCGATGCGTGCGCAAGCCTGACGACAGCCCGCGACCAACAGCATGCCGTCGCTCTGCTCACTCCAGTCATGCCGAGTCGTCACGGACCGAGCTCCCCCACTGCGGTCCTGTCTTCGCGTGACACCGGAGTGAATGCACTGTCAGGTCGGGCCGTGCTGGCTGCGTCGTACCGGTTGCTGCGGGTCCCCGGTGACGTCATACGGGCGCGTCTGGGTCATCGCCGCACCCGCAGCGGATGGATGCTCAATCGGCTCCGCGAAGTCCCGGTGGTCGTGGGGACCAGCAGGTATGTCGTCCCGCCGGCCCCGGACCAGCCGAACGTCACGATCACGGGGTATTGGCCTCCATTCGGCGCTGACCTGGAGCCCGCCGTGGCGGAACGGATCGAAGCGGCGATCGGCCAAGCCCACGCAGACTCGCGCCCCGTGGCTTACCTGGGCTTCGGGAGTATGACGACGAAGGACCCACCCGCGACGGCTCGACTGCTCATTGATGCCGCTCACGACGCCGGTGTCCATCCCATCGTGAGCGACGGGTGGGCCGCGGTGGGCGCTCATCTAGGCGACCGTAGCGATGTGACGTTGATTGATCACGTGCCGCACGACTGGCTTTTTACCCGCTGTGACGCCGTCGTGCACCATGGCGGCGCCGGCACCACCGGCTCGGCGGTGCGCAGCGGAACTCCGCAGGTCGTGGTGGCCCACATGGGCGATCAGCCGTTCTGGGCAGCCCGAGCCCACCGCCTCGGAATTGCCGCGGAGCCGTTGCGCCGCTCCACCGTCACCCGCGTGCAGTTGACGGCCGCGCTGCGCCGGGTGACTGCTCCCGGCTCGGCGGACGATGTCGTGCGCAGCGCCCGTGGACTGGCGCAACGGGTTGAGGAGGAGGCTGGGGTCGCCCGAGCGGTCGAGGTGTTGCGGGGTGACACCGAGGTGTCACCCAACTAACTCCTCGTATTCGTCCCGCATTCTCCGCGCCTTTGTCTGCGCTGCATACCGTCTGCGCCATGACTTCTACGCCTACACGGCACCTACCTGTGACCCCGTTGGAGCTCCACTCATCGGGTCGTAGCGCCATGACCTGCCGCTATCGCTGCGGGGATGCGTGCTTCAAAGCCGTTCCCAACGCCAGCAGCAACGAATACTTCGGTGACGTCGTTGCCGGTTTGTCTCGCCGCTCCATGCTGCAGGCTGGCGGCGTGGGTGCGGTCGCCCTCGGCCTCAGCGCGTGGGGGGTTGCGAATCCCGCCGATGCTGGCGCCCATGTGCAGGCACCGGCCCGCGCGAGCCGTCGCCGCTCGGCCTTCGACCCGATAGCTTCCACTCCCGCTGATGTCGACGACGTCATCGTCCCGCACGGGTATCGCTGGAGCCCCATCATCTCGTGGGGCGACCCGATCACCAGGTCGGCACCCGGCTTCGATTTCGACAACCAAAGCGTCGAAGGCCAAAAGAACCAGGCTGGATACAACTGCGACTACACCACGTTGATGCCTGATGGCAGCCGCGGCAACCGGCGCAACCGGGGCGTGCTGACGTTTAACAACGAGTACACCAACGACCAGTTGATGTTTCGCGACATCGGTGGATCTGAAGACCTCACCGACGAGCAGATCCAGATCGTGATGGCCGCCCACGGTATGACGATCGTCGAGGTCGCGCGCCGCAACAAGCACTCCGCATGGCGCTACCGCCAGGGCGGCGCACGGAACCGGCGCATCCACACCTTGACCGAGTTCACGATGGACGGCCCGGCTGCTGGCCATTCCTCGCTGCGCACCTCTGCGGACTCCACCGGCAAGAAGGTGCTCGGGACGTTGAACAACTGCGCGGGCGGAGACACTCCCTGGGGCACAGTTCTGTCCGGAGAGGAAAACTTCAACCAGTACTTCGACACCACCGGTGCCCCAGACCGTGATGGGGCTCTGGCCCGTTACGGCATCACCTCGGGCGGCCGCGGCTGGGAGCGCGTGGAGTCCCGCTTCTCGGTCATCGACGAGCCCAATGAGGTCAATCGCTTCGGTTGGATCATTGAGGTCGACCCGGACGATCCGCATTCAACGCCGGTCAAGCACACCGCCATGGGCCGCTTCAAGCACGAGGGCGCCACCATCCGTATCGCCGATAGCGGGCATGCGGTGGCGTATATGGGCGATGACGAGCGCTTCGACTACCTCTACAAGTTCGTTTCACGCGAGCGCTACCGTCGCAACGACAAGCACCACAACATGCGTTTGCTGTCCGAGGGCGATTTGTACGTGGCCAAGTTCACTGGCGACGGCTTTGAGGACGGGGTCAGCGACGGAGGCGGCGAGTGGATTCCCCTGGTGCTCGGGACGAAATCCTGTGTTCCCGGCTTCAGTGTCGAGGAAGTCCTGATCCACACCCGACTGGCTGCAGATGTCGTCGGACCCACCAAAATGGACCGCCCCGAAGACGTTCAGCCCAGTCCGAAAACGGGCCGCGTCTACGTGGCCTTGACCAACAACACCGGCCGGACGCCTGCTCAGATCGATGAGGCCAATCCCCGAGCCAACAATAAGTTCGGTCACGTTTTGGAACTTCGCGAGCGTCACGACGACCCCACCGCCCGCCGCTTCCGGTGGAAGCTGGTGCTGATTGCCGGAGATCCGGGGGACCCGTCGACGTACTTTTCCGGTTTCGAGCGGAGCGAGGTCAGCCCGATCAGCTGCCCCGACAACGTTGCTTTCGACGAGTCCGGCAACCTGTGGATTGCCACCGACGGGATGCCCGGCACGCTGCAGGCGTGCGACGGATTGTTCATGATGCCCGTGGCCGGGCGGGACAAAGGGCACGTGCAACAGTTCCTCTCTGTGCCCGTGGGAGCCGAATGTTGTGGGCCCGTGGTGCGGATGGAAGACAACACCATTCTGGTCGCGGTGCAACACCCGGGTGAAGTTGACGATGCCTCCCCCGACAACGTCGTCTCGAAGTTCCCCTACCGCGGCGACAGCCAACCTCGTCCCAGCGTGATTCACATCCGGCAGTCCCGGAACGGATCTTGGTAGGTCTATCAACCCTCGGTCGAACTGCGCCGCTGGCATCTGCGGTTAGGACGCCAGCGGCGCAGTTCAACTCCTATCGTGAGCGGTCGGCTACGCCATCGACCAGAGCCCGCAACGCCACCACAGCAGCACCATCCCCGAGCTCGTCGACCAGGGAACGCGTCTGCGCCGCCATCAACGCCGTATGCTCACGCGCTTGCCGCATCGCCGGGTGCTGACGAAGAAGGGCTACCGCCTCCGCCACCTCGCCGGAATCACTGATCGGGCCATCGAGCAGTTCGATCAGCCGCGCGTCGTGCGGCCTCGCCAACGCGCGCGCGTAGAGGACGGGCAGGGTGGCTTTGCCTTCACGAAGGTCAGCACCGGGAGTCTTTCCCGACGCAGCAACCTCGGAGTTGATGTCCAGAAGGTCATCCGCCAGCTGGAAGAGCGTTCCCAATTGCTCTCCGAAGCGAGTCAGGGTCTCGATGAGGTCCTCGTCGCCCCCACCGAACATGGCACCATACTGCGCTGCAGTGGCGATCAACGAGCCTGTCTTGTCCGACAAAACGCTGAGGTAGCGCTCGATGGCGTCGCCGCCCGCAGCCGGTGGGCGTTCGTCCATTATCTGCCCCGCGCATAAACGAACGAACGTCTGTGCCTGGATCTTGACGGCCTGCGGTCCAAGGTCGGCAATCACCGACGAAGCCGTTCCGAACAGTAAGTCGCCCACCAGGATCGACGTTGCGTTTCCGTACCGAACGTTCGCGCTCTGCACCCCGCGGCGCAGTTCCGCCTCGTCCATGACGTCGTCGTGATAGAGCGACGCCAAGTGCGTCAACTCCACCCCCACGGCGGCCTCGATGACACTGGCGTTGATCCCGCCTGCGGCTTGAGCACACAACAGCGTCAGTAGTGGCCGGAACCGCTTACCACCGGCGTTCGACAGGTGGCCGGCGGCCTCGGCAATGAATGGGTCGTCGTGATCGACCACGTCACGCAGGCGAGCATCGACGGCGGCTAGTCCGTCGACCAGGCTTTTCTGTAGTTGCTCGTCGGCGCCCGGGAGCAGAGTCGGGGCACCCTCCATCAGCGAATGAATTGCGAAGCCTGCTGCGCCAACTCCAG
>JBBSVB010000101.1:0-8321 GCA_038233875.1 Actinomycetales bacterium
CCACCGAAGCGATCAACGGACGGCTCGAGCACCTCCGAGGCTCCGCCCTCGGGTTCCGCAACCTCACCAACTACATCGCCAGATCACTGCTCGAGTCCGGCGGTTTCAGACCGCGGCTACACCCCGGATTGTGAAGAGCCCGAATAGTTCTGACCAGAGATGGTCGGGCGTGACCGAGAGTGTGATTGGCACCCGATAGAGGGCGCTGCCGGGCGTGCCGTCGTTGCGCGGGCTAGTCATTGAGTTGGTGTCGATGCCGGTCATACGCACGTCGATTTGTGGCGAGTACCTCGTCGTTGGGTTTGACTGGGTGCTGGTAGCGGCACTTCGCTGTCTCGGGGGTAGCGGCTGGGCGGGCGCGAGATGTTGCTTCATTGCATGCGCGAGGCGTATGGCTGCTTCGGGTAGGTCGGTGGGCTCGACGCTCAGGTACAACTTGTCGACCAGCGTGGGGGGCATGGTGACGTTGCCGACTCGACAGGGCAGGACCGTGATACCTCGATTGGCGATCTCGCCGGTCATGGCGAGGGAGATCTCTTTCTGGCACCAGTTGCTCTGGACAGACTGCTCGGTTACGAGTGCGATGAGGAAGTCAACTTGGTCGATGGCAGCGCTGATCGCGGAGACGAGGCTGTCTCCGATCTTTAATTCGCCTTCGTCGATCCAGACGCGGTAGCCCGAAGCGGTGAGTTGCTCGGCGATGCCTCGTGCAAGGGCAGGTCGGCGTGGTTGTAACTGATAAAGCAGGTTGCGGTCGGGGTCATCTTCATTGATCTCTCGTGGCTACGGGGTGACTTGGGTGACTTGGACGTCCCTGACGGGCTCGTAGACGAGCGATTCCAACCGTCCAAGGAGCGCGTCATACGGATCGACGAGAGTATGGGGTTCTTCGTGGAGTTCGAAGTCAGCCCGGATGCGCCGCACTGCGTCGCGCAGGGTCTCTGCTTCGGGGCTGGTGTCAATGAGTTGCGCGAGGATGTCGT
Organism: Actinomycetales bacterium; assembly: GCA_038233875.1. GTDB lineage: Bacteria > Actinomycetota > Actinomycetes > Actinomycetales > Dermatophilaceae > Ornithinicoccus. The sequence continues at coordinate 984 of JBBSVB010000101.1, forward strand.
CGAGAAATTCCTCTACGTCGCGACGCGTGGCCGTCTTCGGGTGGTCCTTGATGAAGTTCTTACGCAGCCGGTTCAGCACTTTGCTGGTGCGGTCACGGTTGTTCTTCCGCATGGCGTCGCGCTTGGCCTTGTCGAGGCGGCGGAACAGCACAGAGAAGTTGGCGAGAGTTGTGTCGCGAAGTTCCGTGGTCACGTCGTGCTCAACGACACCGAGGATGGCGCGAGCGAATCCGACCTTGTCGAGCCGTAGCGGGCGGTCGGGGTCCGGGCTTGCCTCTTTCGCGGCTGCTTCTGCTGCCTTGAAGAGTTTCTGTCCCGCCTTGGGTTCGATCGTCGTGAGGCTCGTTGCGATTGCGGTGGCATCCTCTTTGGAGAGGACCTCTTCGGCGAACTTCTTCACTGCGAGGCTCGCGACCTCGGCGGGGATGAGGTCCTCAATTTCGAGGAGGCCGTCGGTGGACAGCGTGAGTGTTCCGATGTCCAACTCCCCTATTTGAATGACGAACTCGGGATCGATGAGTCGGCGTCCTCGGTAGCCCTTGTTCAGTTCGTCAGCGATGTCCTGACCTTCCTTGTCGCTGTCGAGCAGAACGGTGATGGCGGGCGTGTCTACGTCTCGTCCTCGTGCGAGATAGACCATGTAGGGGATGTGCTCAGCGGATCCTGACGGCACGAGACTGAGGGTGTTGAGGTCGAGGGTGTCGGCCTTGCTGCCCAGTCGTCGGGCTAGCGAACTGAGGCCCGCGAGTAAGACTTGGTCGGCTTGACCTTCGAGCATGAGGTTGCAGTTGCCGATGAACGTGGTTTCGGCGACGAACGCTCCGAAGGCTGACCGCAATGGCTCGTAGTGGTTGCGGGCCGCGTTGCTCACGACGCGGGTGCCTTCGTCGCCGTCGCCCTTCTCCAGTACACGGATTCGTTCGCCGTGGTTCTTGTCGATGAGGAATGGAGAGTGGGTCACGTAGATGGCCTGCACCGGGTGCTTCTCGGGATCGGCGGGGAAGGCGAAGTCGCTGAACACGGCGAGGAGGTCTTGTTGGCCGAGCATGGAGAGGTAGGCGTCGGGTTCATCCATTAGGAGGATCTCTTGGCCTCCGGTGGGCCTGTGGGAGAGGTATTGGACGAAGTAGGAGAGGAAGTAACTCATGCCCCCGCTGCGCTCGCTGAACGAGTAGTCGCTGCCGGTGCGGTCGCGGACGGTGAAGACAAGGTCGAAGTCGCGCAGGGTCAGGTAGAGGGAGAAGTCGCTGTCTTGTGTCCACCACTTCGGGAAGTTCAGAGCACGTGCCAGTCGTTCGTTCATCTTGTCAACGAGCCCGTTGGCGTAGCCCTCTGATGTCTTGACCGCTTCGCGGAGTTCCTCGAAGGCAGACTTGTCGATGCCAGCGACTTTGAGCAGTAACTTCTCAGCCAGTTGGAGTCGCTCGGCCAAGAACTCGTCGTCGCGCCCTTCCTTGTAGGCCGGGTACTCGCTGGTGAGGGACGCCGCTGCCTTGTTGAGGGAGTCGGCAGAGGTGAACCAGTCGGGGTTGTCGATCATGGACTCGATCCACCCGAGGAACCGTTTGCGGGGGCGAGTCTTCTTCGCGGCTTTCGAGGCAACGAGGTAGTCGATGGGCACGCTGTCGGGCAGGGGGATCTTGGCATCGATCTCAAAGAAGGTGGGCAACGATATTTTCTCCATTGCCTTTGCGGTGGCGTTCGCGGTTACCCACTGCCCCTTCGGGGCGGTGGCGTAGATGACGTTGCGCTTGTTGAGGCGGAAGAACCAGAAGGTCTTTACCTCGCTGTCTTCGGCGAGTCCAGTGAGAGCGCGGATGGCGGCTACGTCAGTCTCGGTGAGATCGCTGAACTCGGCACCGAACTCGGGTACGGCCATTTCCTTGCCCACCGAGAAGAACGCTGAGTAGCGGCAGAAATCGCGGCGTTCGATGCCTTTGCCTGTGAGTAGGCACTTGGTCGCGGTGAGCAGTTGACTCTTGCCGGACTCGTTGGCTCCAACGACCGTTGTGATGCCCTTATCCATCGAGACACGAACGAAGGGGTAGAACAGTTCGTCTTCCAGCAGATCCCACGGGTCGGGAACAGCGTCGGGGTCGCTTTTCCTCAAGTAGTCGTAGTTGAACGACTTGTAGAACCTCACGTACAGGGTCTTGATGAGCATGGGATCTCCGGTTGCGATTTAGGTGGTGAGACGTCCGTCGCGCATAACGACGCGGGTGCCATCACTGATTGCCCGTGCAACGTTGGTGAGTTCGGGGTCCGTGAGGCTGGCCCCCTGATTGCCTGTCGCCCAGCGATTTGAGAGGACGGGCTTGATCTCCTCCACTGGGCGACCGGCGTACTGGTCGAAGACGCTGTCGAGGATCGGCTGGAATCGTTCGCTCATGGCTTTCACGGCCATGTCCTCGACGGTCTTCTCCCATCCGGGGTTCATTTTGAATTCCATCGCGCCTACTTCTTGTCGCGGGGCGGGAAGGGATCGTTGCCGGGAGCGATGGTTTTGGAGTCACGGATCTTGCCGTCGCATCCGTGGATGACGGTCTCGCCGCCACCGGCGTTATGGACTATGCGGTCTGAGGCAGCGATGGCTTCCTTCTGGGTGTCGAGGCTTGCGCTGGCGCGCTTAGCGTCAGGAGCCTTCACCTTCCACTTGCCGTCATCGCCCTGCACTACGTGACGTCGGTTTTCATTGCTCATATCAGTCCCTCCGTGGCCGTCTGGTGGCAGCGTAGGGCGTGCCACCGACAGCACCCGGCGGGGCTATCGGCTGGCTGGGCGCGTCGTCGTACGGCGTGGTGCGCACGGTTACCACTGCCGGGTGGCTAGCGTGCGGGCACCGCTGAGTGGGGTGGGGTCCGGTTGACCGGGCATGCAGGGTTCCTTACTTCCAGCGGCGCTGGGGAAGGAACGCCTGATAGTTACGCCACGGTGAGCGGCGTAACCCAATTGATTAGCACGGGAAGACCGCTTAGGTCGGTCGACGCGCCGTCCATGATGCGAGACCTCGTGCGGGTCAGTTCGAGGCGGAGTCCTCATCTGGGGGCAGTGTCGGTGGGTGAAGGTCGCCGGTGAGCATGTCGATGACTGGGACTCCTGCCTGCCGGTAACGGTCCCAGCCGGATGCTGCCTTGTCGAAGGGTGTGAGGCGGTCGTGGTCGGCCTTCGTGACGGTGCAGCCGATGGCGCGTTCGCGCAAGAGGTTGCCGATGGCGGCGCGCAGGGCGAGTTCGTCGGGGTGTTGGTCGCGTAGGGCGAGGAGGTCCGCCTTGATTGTCTTGCGGGTGAAGACGTGCTCGTGTCGCAGCGTGGGCCGGGCTTCGGCAACGGCGGATGCGCTGCGGTACTGGGTCGTGTACTGACCCGAGGGGGCGACAGTCATCAGCCAGAGAACGTTGTCGAGAAGTTCAGAGCGGTACTTTTCTACTCCGGCGAGGTCTGGGGACGTGATCGCGAAGTGGGCTGTCGCGGTCGCGGCGGCGAGCACGTGGTCGTACTTGTCGGTCGCGATCCACGGTCGCTGGTGTGGCCGGAGCGCGTCTGGGCGCAGACCGTTCTCCGTCTGGAGTTGTCGCACTGCCCGTCGGGCTTTCTCCGGCACCCGGACATCTTGAAGGTGAGCAACTGGCTCGGGGTCGTCGCCGCAAGCCTCAGCAATGTGTTCCAGCGCGGCAAGCATTTCGTGTCTGTCGTTCAAATCAAGTCGTTGCGCGAGTCCGCTGAACGCCCGGTCAAGTTCAGGGGAAAGGTTCGGGTAGGTCATGGATATTGCCACCTTTCCTCTCGTGGAGACCGCAACGAACGTTGTCTCGCGTTGAGGTCGAAGTGTCGCAGGGCCCGCCGACAAGTGCCCGAGCCGTGGCCCGTTTCAAGGAGTGGAGGCATGCAAGCCAACCGTCCGCCGATGAGACTTCCGGCAGGCTCGGTCTTCGATCAATACTGGCAGCCCCGGCGTGGTTGCTCCGAGCGGTATTGACAGGCTGCTCGGCTCGCAAAGTCCGGGTTTGGCCCGGTGCGTCGCGAAAGGCGAACCGGCCCACCGGTGGTCCGAGCCGTTTTGGCAGGCGGCTCGGGCCACTCAACCCCGGTGGATCGCGAGCAAGGCCGGGGACGTCTCTGCGCGAGCGACGACGGCGTTCCAGTCAGCCTCGTTCAATAAGCCCTCCCGGACGGCACCCTCGATTACATCCCTTGTCCCGGCGATGTACCCATCTCCCCCGGTCGGGTCCGCTCTGGCTGGGACGGCGTCCTCAACCAGCCGGTCGAGCATCTCTTCCCGCGTGATCTCTCCTGCGGCGTAGGACTCGATGGCGGCACGCTCAGGATGAGTCGTGGAGCGGGCAGATTGGGCCATGCGGGACTCCCTCGTTTGTGCGCCAAGTATGGCGCAAAGTGGAGCCCACGCACCTTCGATGTCGCCTACCTCAACGGAACCACGAGACGCCTCGCGCAGGAAAGTCTCGATGCGTTTGGCTCACTGCTACTCGGGTTGTTGAGTCAGGTGCTTCTGCATCGACTCGTTCATCGTTCGAAGACTGTGACTGTTTGGCGTGGGGTGAACGACTTGGCGCGATCTTCTCGGTCGCGGAGACCACTGATGGCGTCGCGTCGCCACTTGTAGGCCCATGCCATGCCGTCTTCGTCCCCGACACGTGGGGACCGCAGCCGATCGAACCCGGCGGCGACGGTGATGGCAACCCCTGTGCTGAATCGGATGTGCCGGTCGTGGGTGAACCCCTTCTGACGCTCGATCAGCGTGAGCGTGACCTTTGAAAGCCGTCCGGCTGACGTGGGTCCCCACCAGTCGCGGATGAGGTCGGCGGAGGCATCGGCGTTGTAGTGCAACTTGTGGGGTTCGTAAGCGCAGATGAGTTCAACTTCGGACCCGGCTCTCATGATGGAGTCGAGATGGTCGAGCATCCACGCGACGTGCTCGGTGACCCATGACCTTGATCGGGGCAGATTGTCTTCCTTATTCCAAAGGCTGGTCAGCAGGTAGCCGTCAAGGATGGTCGCTCTCTTGGATGCGGTGGCGACTGGGCGCAGTACGTCGTTCCAGAATGTGTCGCGGTCGGCGTTGTACGGAAGGACTGCCGTTTCGGCGAGTTCTCGGTAATGGGCCACGGCTCGGGTGTGGGGTGTGGCCCCGAAGGTGGCTAGTTCGACGTGGCTGTTCGTGTCGTCGAGGATGCCGTCGTCGTCCGAGATTCCGATGGCGGTGGCGTTCGCGTTGCATAGGACAGCAACGTCGAGGTTGCCCTTCCATCCCTGTTGAAGTTCTCCCAGTTCGCGTACGTGGGAGATGGGGTTCTCCCCCGGCGGCGCGATAGGGGACATCCGGCCTTGCTTGAGTAGTTCGGGCAGGAATGTGGCCCACTTGTCTGCCATGCCGGGCGGAAGGGACTTGTGCTTCCGGATCGCCTGAACGAACGCTGCGGCTTCTTCGTTGTTGGCGAAGACGAGGTAACCGTGGGCAGCGATGGCTTCCAGCAGGTTGTTGTGGAGGACTTTCGTGAGCGAGACCGGGAGGCCGGTGTCCACTAGTGCTTCCGGGTCGATGGCGAGTCGTGCCAGCATCAGTCGGTCCCGAAGAGTTCGTCGAGCCGCTCGTCGAAGAACCCGTTGGGCCATTCGTCGAGGAAGTCCCCGTCGCTGTCGAGCCGAAGTTGCTTGACGCTGGTGATGCCATCTGGGTCTTGATCGACGTAGACCACGGAGACTTGGGCGGGGTTGAGGCTTCCTTCACGGATGCGGCGCTGGACGCGGAGCATGAGGTGTTCGCTGTGGGTCTCAACAATCATCTGGTTGCCGCGACCGCCCTCTTCGGTGGATTCAATGAAGAGGTCAGCCAACCGCGCTTGCAGGCGTGGGTGGAGGTGGGTCTCGGGTTGCTCAACGCAGATGATCGACTCGCGCTGGGCCAGTGTCTCGACTATCACGGGGAGGGCTTGGCTGATACCGAAGCCAACGTCGGCTGGCGTGACACTGACGCCTGAGCGTTTGTCGGTCAGGGCGAGCGCGATGAGGTCACCGACGAGGTTCGCGGGGCCGGATGTCTTCACCGGCACGGCGTCGAGTTCGTAGGGGATTTCTAGTTGTTCCATCCACTCGTTGACTGATTCGAGGACGGCTGAGTTGTCGAATAGGTACATGGCGACGTGGTGGCCGTCGCCGGGCGTCGATGAGGCGGAGGTGCGGTCGTAGAAGCGTTGAGGCGCGGACCTTAGGGGTCCGAGGTAGACGACGCTGTCGAGTAGTTCACGGACTTCGGATGCGATGCCTGCGGCGAGTGCCGCGTAGCGGTTGGTGTAGGAGGCGACGATGCCTTGTTCTCGGTCGTCCAGCGCGGCTGATGCAGACCGTGGGAGTACGGGTTCGCTTGTGGGCAGGACGCCTCGGCGACGCAAGGCAAGCACGTTGATATCTGCTTCCCGCAGGCGCTTTAGTGCGCGCTTGGCGTTGTTCTCGCGTCCCCGGAGCCTCTTGGCCTTGTCCTGCTCAGAACCGTCACGGATGTGGCGGGCATCAAACGGATACAGCAGCGTGCCTGATGCGATCCCTCGGAAGACAGTCTCAACGTTGTCGAGTGAAGTTTCGAGTTGGTCTTGGGGTTGGGTTTCGGATGTGGTGAAGGCCATCTCGTAGGAACCGAAGCGGAGGCTGGTGCGGGCTAGCATGCCCGCCCCGGAGATCGACTGCCCGAATCGCCATTCGGCTTCGCGTTCGAGTGCTGGGTCGGGAGTTCCGGCTTCGGGCAGCCATGCAGGCAACGTCCCGTACGCGATGCCGAGGGTGACGGGTCGGTCGTTGTGACGGTGGACGAGGCCGTTGAAACTGCCGAGATTGGCTATCTGGCCCTGCGTGATGAGCCGATCCGATTCGGTGGACTGCTTGAGCAAGAGAAGGGACTGGATCACGCTGGACTTACCTGCCGAGTTAGCACCAAAGACCAAGGTGAGGGGGGCGAGAGGGACTTCGACCGGGGCACTGAAGGACTTGAAGTTTTCGAGGTTGATCCGAGTGAGAAGCCTGTGGGCGGGCGCAGGATGGGTGATGGCTTCGACTGGTGGTGCGGCAAGGTAGGTCTGGGTGAGCAGGCCCTTGTGTGGTTCCAGTTCGTCACGTGTGAGCACTCGTGCCCGGTATGCGGGAGCGCTGGTGGATCCATTCGCGCGGTACTCATCAACGATGGAAATGAGGCTCTTGTGACGCATCCGTGGGTGCTTGAGCGCGCCTGAAACGTAAGCACGCCGTTCCCTGTCTAGGTTTCTGAGCTGTCGAAGAACAGGAACCAGTGAGCGGAGAACGGCGTGCAGAACGCCACCTTATGGCGTGCCC
>JBBSVB010000102.1:0-8300 GCA_038233875.1 Actinomycetales bacterium
AGATCTTCCTCAAGCTCGGCAAGCAGGGCTCGACCCTGGCCGGCGTGATGGATGCCTTCTCGATCGCTATCTCGATCTCGCTGCAGTACGGCGTGCCGCTGGAGACTTTCGTCTCGAAGTTCACCAACCTGCGCTTCGAGCCCTCGGGCATGACCGACGACCCGGACATCCGGATGTCGCAGTCGCTGATGGACTACGTCTTCCGCCGCCTGGCGCTGGACTACCTGTCGTTCGACGACCGCTCGATGCTCGGCATCCACTCCGCCGAGGAGCGCCAGCGTCACTTGGAGACGGGTTCCTACGAGCCCCTCGAGGAGACCGGGGGAGCCGGCGAGCTCATGCGGGTGGAGCTCACCGACGACGCAGCCGTGACGGAGCGAGCCTCTCGGAACCTCCCGTCCACCGGTGGTGACGTCGACAACCGCGCCGACGTCATCGAGACCAAGGACACCCACGGTGCCGAGGCCCGTGAGGTCCCGGCCAAGGCCGGCGTCGGCGAGGCCCACACCTCCGCCGAGCTCTTCGAGAAGCTCACCGGCGTGGCCGTCGACTCCCCGCTCTGCATGACGTGCGGGACGAAGATGCGCCCGGCGGGAAGCTGCTTCGTGTGTGAGGGCTGCGGGAGCACCAGCGGTTGCAGCTGATCTAGTTGTAGGACGACAGTGAAATGTCCTACCGAACGACACATGTCCGGACACATGTCCGGACAGATGTCCGCTCGCTAACAGCCCAGTGTCCTTGGTTTGACTGAGCAACAGCGAGAGGCCCCACCCGACTCGGGTGGGGCCTCTCGCTGTTCGTGCTTAGGTGCTCTGTCTCAGGACATGGCTGAGGTCGTAGCCGTTCCAGATCGTGGCACCGGTCCGCCCGGACGCTTTAAGGTCATGGAGACTCGCGTTGCGTCAGAACGAGGTGCCGTCCTCGATGGTGATTTCGGTCCAGCCCGTCTGGAACTTGTCCCCATCGTCGCACCTGATCGGACTGTCCTTGCCGGGGGAAACCGAAGTGCCGCTAAGGTCTAATGCCGTCGTGCAGTCAGCGGTGCCAAGAATTTTCTTTCCCTGTAGGAATTTCACGATGAATGATCCGGTGTCAGGCTCGTTCCCGGTGTTCTTCACGCCAAAGTCTGGCTCGAATTCCCCGTCGTAGCCCTTCGCGACCTTGATCTTGCCGACCAACTCCCAATTGCCCCACCTCATAGGTTGCTTGCCCTTGGTGCTCGCCACCGTAGGAGAGGCGGTGGTGTCGCCGCTCTTGTCTTCAGCGCCCTTGTCGCCGCCAGTGCTCGAACAAGCGCTTCCGACCCCGGCGAGCACTGCAAAGACAACGATGGCTAGCAGGATCTTCTTCATTGACGGGTACTCATCCTTCTGCGATTTGCGATTTGCGATCGCGCGAATCCCCGCCGGTGGGGGACTTCGGGGACGGTAGCAGTTCGGCTACGTCTGCTTGGCGCGGTATTCACCGCCCTTTGGTCTGGTCCGATATGCGGGGCGGGGCGCGTCAGACGTGATCGGGCTGATCCAACAGTCGTGAACTCAGATTTGGTCGGGAGGGCTGAGGCTTTCAGCAACGTCGGGCGATGGGACGAAGTGGCGGTCTTTCGTCTCGATGAGCACTCCGGTTTTGAGGAGGGTGGCGATGTTGGTGCGGTCGGTCTTGGAGACGCTGTGTGGGCTGATGGGTTCGCGACTTGCCCGGTAGATGAGGCGTGTTCGTGCCGGGGTGAGGAGTTTCTGCTTCTTGCGGGCTCGGGGGTGTCGGGCGATGGCAAGGGCAGCGTTGCTGTGACTGTCGTCGTGTGGCCTGAGGGAGAACAGTCCTCCGCGCTGGTAGACGGTCATGCCGACTGGTTGCAGTGCCGCGTCGAGGGCGTCGGCGGCGTCGTGGAGTCGCGGTTTTGTCCAGCCGAGGCTGTCGGCGAGGGCGACGGCTGCGGTGTCTTGTCCGAGCGCGACGAGGAGGGCACCCAGTTGTTGGGTGTCGGCTGTTTGATTCTCGGTGGGCTCGTCGGGGGTTGGGGCATCGTCCGTGGTGAGGAGCGCGGAGGCGGGGACGTTGAGGTAGTCGGCGAGGCGGAGGAGGGCGGCGGCGCTGAGGGTGCTGAGGGAGGGGTCGGGTGCGGTTTCGAGGCGGTTGAGGACCGCGATTTCGATGCCGCATTCGCGTGCGAGTTGTCGGATGGGTAGGCCGCGTGCGAGCCGGATGTCGCGGAGGCGGTGTTGGTCGATGCGGTTCATGTGAGGGCTTCTAGTTTCACGATGCTTGCTGGGATGCGGCGGCTGGTGATGGTGCTGGTTTCGTTGAGGTTGGCGTCGCCGATGTTGAGGTCGAGGTCTCGTGCGGCTTGGCGGATGTCGAGGCCGACACGGCGGTGGTTTCCGACGAAGGCCGGGTGGTTGGGAGGGTCGCCGTCTGCTGCGCGTGCGAGTAGGGCGGCGCGTAGGAACGGCGCAGCCTCGTCGGGGACGGTGATGTCGGCGACGGGTTGGTCGGGGTTGTGTCGCCATTGGGCGAGGTCGTCGATGGTGGTGGCGCGGATGGCTGCTGGGGTGGCGTTGGCGAGGTAGAGCGCGACGGTCGCTGCTCGTGAGGGTTCGTGGTAGGCGCGGAGCCGTTCGAATAGGTGAGGAAGCGTGGTGGTCGGTTGGTGGCGGACGAGGCCGTTGCGGAGTTCTCGTTCGTCGACGGTGAGGAGCCATCCGGCGTTGTGGAACGCGGCTTGTGCTGCGCGGGTTACGACGGTGACTTGGTCGAAGGTGGGTTGTTCTTCGAGGAGGGTCTTGATGACGGTGTGGGCTCCGGCGACGGTGACCGGTGTGCGGGTGTCGGTGTGCTCGTTGAGCCACGTGTTGATGCGGTGCATCGTGTCGATGTAGAGGTCGTGGATGGGTTCGAACTGGTTGGGCGGCATCTGGCGTCGGGCGGTGGTGTAGAAGGTCCAGTATTCGACGTTGGGGAGGATCTCGCGGGCGTGCGGGTTCCATGTCGAATCCTCAGCCGAGCCTGCTTCGGGGGTGATGTGTTGGGAGGGCAGGGTCGGCCAGTCGACCAGTTGGGGTGCGGCTGAGGTCAGGGACTTGAGGACCCGGTTCGCGAAGCCTTGGTCGCAGGCGAACAGCAGGTTTGTTGGGGTGGCTTGGCACATGTCGACGAGCGCGAGGAGGTCTGCGGGTGGGGTGCGTTGTGGGGCTAGCGCGATGAGCGTGGTGGTGCGGTGTGCGGTGAGCCATAGGGCTACGAGGTCGCGCAGGTTCGATGAGTGCCGGGGTTTGCCGGTGACGTTGTTCGACTTGCCGAGCGCTTCGAGTACCTCGGCTGCGACCCCCTCGATGTTGCGGGGTGCTGGGCTGGGGCAAAAGGTGACGGTGCGAAGGTCGGAGGTTGCCAGTTGACCGAGGACGGTGGCGGGGAAGGGGCCGGGTGGCTCGGTCACGGCGACCGTGAGACCGGGCGGCAGGAACGAGTTCATTTCCGTCGCCTTCCGGGCATGAGGGCGAGCACCTGTCCGGCTTCCTCGTCGGTCAAGGGGTGCGGTTCGGTGTCGTCACGGAGAACCGCAAGGTAGTCGAAGAACTGGTTCCAGCGCCTGAGTTCACCATTGAAGCGGCGCATGTTGATGTTCCTGATGACGGTCGGGTCGGTGCCAGCGATAAGCGGTTCCATCGCGAAGACGGTGTCGAGCAGCGGCTTTCCTGCGAGTGGCGCAGCGGCGTATTCGAGCCCTGACCGGGAGAAGATTTCGGAGACGCTGGAGTCGAGTTTGGCGCTGAGGTTGTTGCCGCACCAGACGATGGGGGTGCCGGTGCCCCGGCGGGCATGGATGCGGTTCCAAATGTTCAGGATGGTGAGCATCCCTTGCTTCCTGAGGTGGTGGGCGTCGTCGATGATGAGGACGATGTCGTTTCGTTGCAGGGTGCCAAGGATGTCGTCGCGGATTTGTGGGGTGCTCCCGATGGCGGATATGCCGGTGAGAGCGACCCAGATGGCATCCACCTCGTCGCGGACCGAGACGGTGCCAACCATGTTCACGTAGACAACTTTGCGTCCGAGGCCACGGCCCGCTTCCACCATCGCAGTTGTCTTGCCGATGCCAACTGGCCCGTCAACGAGGCACATGTCGCCGCTGGCGACGGAGAGTTGGATGACGCGACGGACACCGTTGACGATGTTGGTGGGGACGTACCGGGCGGGTGTCGGCGGCAGGGACGGGTCGAATGCTGGTGCGATGGTCATGCTGTTTCTCCTTCGGGGTGTTCGGGGTGTTCGGGCAGGTCGTGGGTGTCGTCGGGCTGCGTGTCTCCGTCTTCGACGGTTGAGCCGTAGCGCGCGTCCAACTTCTTGTCGAGCGCGTCGAACCCGGTTGCGGTGACAGGGCCGTACTCGGCTTCGTCGGCTTTCTCGTCGTAGACGACCTCGTCCGGCAGCGCGGGCCACTCGGACTCATCGACGCCTTCCTCACGGAGACGTTCGTGCTCTTGCAGGACACGTTCGCGGTCAGCCGAGCGCAGCAGGGCTTCCGCGATACGGCGTTGCTTGGCGCGAACCGAGAGCACCCCGAACCGCTGGTGTTGCGGCTGGACCTCGCTGCGCGTCGCGGTGCACTCGTGGGTGCCGTCGACGAACACTTCGATGTGGTCGATGTCGTGGTCGTGGAACCGGACATCGACCTCACCAACGTTCTGCTTGCGCAGGATGCCGAGGGTGGGGTGGCTGTACATGTGCCCGCGAATCTCGATGCCGTAGTGGTGCAGGACGCGGCTTTCACGATGGGGCATGGCGTACACGAGGGTCTCCCTGTCAGCGATTTCCAGTGGGGTTTCATCAGCGGCCCATGCCTCCAAGGGCGTCATGCCGTTCAGCGAGGAATGGGGACGGTTGTTGTAGTCACCGAAGAAGTCCCCGAGGCGACGGTCGAGGGTCATAGGTGTCAGCAACGACGCAGGGTTGATGGGGGTCTTCAGCACGCGGCGCGTGTACTCAGCCTCGCCACCGGGGTGATAGCCGGGAACGGTCGGCGCAAAATCCCTGTCGAGGGTGCCGTTCATCCGCTCGACGGCACCGTTCTGCCACGACGAATACGGCTGCGTCGATTGCCGTCCCACGTTGAGGTTGAGCAGATTGTCGGAGAGTGCGATTGACAGGTAGTCAGCGCCTCGGTCGGTCCGGAGGAACCCCGGCTTACCGCCCACAAACACGCCCTCAGGGGTGTACCAGCCACGAATGCCGTCAATCAGGACGTGCAGGTTGTCGACCGTGTTGGGGGTGTGCAGGGTCAACCGGTAAGCCAGTACGACGCGGGTGTGGAGGTCGATGAGTGTTGTTAGCCACGGCCACACCGGCTTCATGCCGCGTCCGGGAATCACTTGGATGGGCAGGAACGTGTGGTCGCTGCCGTAGGCGTAGCCACGGTAAGGGTTTTGTTCGAGGTTGAAGAACTGGTGTTTGACCATCGCCCGGTAGCCGCCCTTGGCGCAGGCGACGATGGCGGGGTCCCACTCGTGCACGCGCCGCTGAAAGGTCCGCTCACACATAGTCTCGGGAGCATCACCAGCAGCCTTGAGCGCATCAAGCGCCTTCGAGGCGACACCGGCTGCGACGAAGTAGGCGACCTGCGCCTTCCACTTGTTGAGTTCAATCTTGTGCGGGTGCTCCGCCCTCGCAGGGATGAAGCCAACAGCATCGAACTCGTCGACCATCCGGCGCACCTGCCGTGGCCCAACGCCGAGGCGCTCGCACGCATCGGCCATCAGGTCGCCGTCAATGCGGTTCTCGATGCGACGGACCTCGCTCAGATGGGTCAGCACCGCAGCCCGCACGGAGTCGATACGTGGCTCCTCACGCGCGCGCCGAGGCGGCAGAGCAGGCGTCAGGCTTCCAATGGACACGAGTTGGGCGGTCACCGGCCCTCACCCCCGACAGCCAAAGCGAGCGGGTTCTCCGGCGTCGGACGAATCAGGTGCCGCTTGGACGCGGGATGGACCAGCGTCGTCAGATGGAGCGCGCCGAAAGGCAGCACGCGCACACCCCGGAACAAGGGACCGAACTCAGCCAACCCGCCGTCGCCCTGCCGCTTCGCCTGCGCCACGACTTTCGGCGACAACTCGTAGATGGAACGGTTGTGGGTCTTTACCTCATCGAAGAACACCTCGCCAGTCACGGAGTGCTGCCAAGCAAGGTCGGTGCGACCGCCGCCGGTGTCGAACTCGCACCCCAACAGGTCCCACGGAGGAGTGGGCGCTAACCGGCGCAGATAGTTCGCGGTGTGACCCGCAGCGGTCAGCATGAGCACCCGACGACGGCTCACGTTCTCGCCGTTGACCAGCGCACCGCACACATCAAGCACGTGCTCAGGCAGGGTGATGGGGGAGAGGTCGCGCAGGTTCGGCGCGATGATCGCGATCGCTGCGTGGGTCACCAACCCCACGTCTTGGGGACGGTAACCCGACATGTCCTTGGGGAGAGTGAGACCGGGCACGAGCACTCCAATGGAGTTCCGCCCGCGCTGGGTCTTGGCCGAAGCCTTGGCCGGTGTCTTACGCGGGCTGGGTGTCCCCGCCCGAGGGCGGGGAGACGACGGGCTGTCGTCTGCACCTGTACCGCATGGCTGTTCCTCAGTCTCCGTGATTGGTCGAACATGTGTTCGACCTGCAGGGAATGGAATCACAGATCCGGCGTCAACGGAAGCCCCCGACGCAGTGAGACCGCGCTTGCGGCGCTGCATCTCGCCGCCGTCGACACGGTTCGCCTCGAACGATGAAACCGTCGTGGGCTCGGATGCGGACTGGGGCGGGGTGGCCGGGCCACCGGTGGAGGAGTTGGTCATGGACGTGTTGTCGGCGTCCCGCAGGTCCTCACCCGGCCCGGACGGTTCGCTGTTCCCCTGACTCACGCTGAGGTCTGGGAGCAAGTCTGGGTCTTCGCCGGTGCCTTCAATCGTCCAACACGCGGCGAACCCGGTCGGGTGGCGCTCTCCCGCGCAGTTGAGTCCAGGGACGTGGTGTACGACGGGCCCGATGTGAGCGTGGCGTCCTGAGACCAGGACGGCCACCGGGTGATCCTTCAGAAGACCTGCGAAAGCACGACTGAAGGAGACACCACGATGACCGTCGACCCCAACTCTATTGACCTGTCTGCGTTCATGGCCGAGCACCTGGCGAGTGCCGAGCCCGACCTGCTCCGATCGATGCTGTCCACGTTCGTCCAAGCGTTGATGTCGGCCGAGGCCGACGCGATCTGCGGCGCCGGCTATGGCGAGCGGTCCGCGGAGCGGACCAACTCCCGCAACGGCTACCGGACCCGTGACTTCGACACCCGCACCGGGACGATGGAGGTCGCGATCCCCAAGCTGCGCGGGGGCTCCTACTTCCCCGACTGGCTCCTGGAGCGTCGCCGGCGTGCTGAGCGGGCACTGACCACCGTGGTGGCGACCTGCTACCTGCTCGGGGTCTCCACGCGGCGGATGGAGAAGCTCGTGGAGACCCTGGGGATCACCCGGCTCTCCAAGTCGCAGGTATCGGTGATGGCCAAGGAGCTTGATGCCCAGGTCGAGGACTTCCGCACCCGTCCGCTGGACGCCGGCCCCTACACGTTCCTGGCTGCGGACGCGTTGACGATGAAGGTCCGCGAGGGCGGACGGGTGGTTAACACCCACGTCCTGGTCGCGACCGGTGTCAACGCTGATGGGCACCGCGAGATCCTCGGCCTCGACATCTGCTCGGCCGAGTCCGAGGCCGGCTGGCTGACCCTGTTCCGTGGCCTGAACGCCCGCGGCCTGTCCGGGGTCAAGCTCGTCACCTCCGATGCCCACAGCGGTCTGGTCGCTGCGATGAGCGCCACCTTGGACGGCGCCAGCTGGCAGCGGTGCAGGACCCACTACGCGGCGAACCTGATGTCGGCCACACCGAAGTCCTCCTGGGGGTGGGTCAAGGCGATGCTGCACTCGATCTATGACCAACCCGACGCCAAGGCGGTCCACGCCCAGTTCGACCGGGTCATCGACACCCTGGTCGAGAAGCTCCCCGCGGTCGCCGAGCACCTCGAAGAAGCCCGCGCCGACATCTTGGCCTTCACGGCGTTCCCCAAGGAGATCTGGCGTCAGATCTGGTCCAACAACCCCAACGAGAGGCTCAACCGCGAGATCCGCCGACGCACCGACGTCGTCGGCATCTTTCCCGACCGCAACTCAGCCATCCGACTCATCGGCGCCGTCCTGGCAGAACAACACGACGACTGGGCCGAAGGCCGCCGCTACCTCGGACTCGACGTCCTCGCCCGGTCACGAGTGGCCCTGATCAACA
>JBBSVB010000103.1:0-8221 GCA_038233875.1 Actinomycetales bacterium
ACCGCGCTGCGACAGATGGCCCTCGACCCGTCGTTGGTCGATGCGGCGTATGCAGGCAAGGCCGCCTCAGCGAAGATCGACGCGCTGCTGGAGCAGGTGCAGGAGTTGGCGGCCGAGGGCCACCGCTCCTTGGTGTTTAGCTCATTCACCGGCTTCCTGGCGCTGGTGCGCGCGCGACTCGACGAAGCCGGCATCGGGTACGCCTACCTGGACGGCCGCACCCGGAACCGCCCGGAGCGGATCAAGAGTTTCCGCGAGGGAGACGACCCGGTGTTCTTGATCAGCCTCAAGGCCGGTGGCGTCGGTCTGACGCTGACCGAAGCCGACTACGTCTTCGTGCTCGACCCGTGGTGGACTCCCGCTGCCGAAGCCCAAGCCATCGACCGCACTCATCGGATAGGTCAGACCCGATCGGTCATGGTCTACCGGATGGTCTCGGCCGACACCATTGAAGACAAGGTCGTGGCGCTTCAGGAGCGCAAACGTGAACTCTTTGCAACCGTCATCGACGACGGGGAGTTCACCTCTGGCGCACTGACCCCGGAGGACATCCGAAGCTTGCTCGAGGTGTAGGTCTTGTCGGCGTTAGCCTTTGAAGGGGACTGCTGGCATGAATGCAGCGCCGGGTGATAGGCAACGCCTCGGGGATGAGCGAGTCGGCCTGGCCCGACGATTGATGCCTCGGCCATCATTCCGGGTGCCAGAGACATACTGTGGGAGCAGGAACGCTGTTGTGGACTGGCTCGATCTTTGCGCTGGTAGTCCTGGTCGTGGTGCTGAGTTCACTCGCCTACCGAAGGCTTCGTCGCCCTAAAACAACGTCAGGGTGAGGTCTTGATCCGGAAGCGTCGGCCCGTGACGGTGTGTGGGGTGATCCGGACGAAGCGGGGCTTGGCCCCGGGCTGCCACGACGCGACCGGCAGGGCCGCATCGCTCAGCAACTCTTCGATCCGGTGACCTTCTGTGGCCTCGCCGTGCAGCACCACACTCCACGCAGTCGCTGCGCCCCCCTCGGTGCCATCGGCACCATCCACTGCTGGACCATCCACTGCTGGATCATCCACGCCGACCCCATCGACTTCGAAGGCAACCTGTTGGCGCAGCGTCGACTTTAAGAGTCCGCTCGCGCTCGTGCGATAGACCACCGTTCCGTGGTCCACGACGTGGTTGACCGGAAAGATGTCGGGCACCCCATCTTTGACCACAGCGATCCGCCCGACGCTGGCGCCCCGTAAAAGCTCCCAGCACACCGAAGGGGTCAGATGCTCGACGGCACTGGGTTCGTCGTCGTGGTTCGGATGAGTGTCCATGTGGCCACGATCCGCCAGCGTCGATGTTCGCGACAGAGGCGAAAGTCCCGGTCCACACCGCCGCCGGTAGCCTCAGCGAGTATGGCCGGGTCGTCTCACGGGTGCGCACCTTGCTCGCGACATCACCGGGGCTCGGTATGGGGCGTTAGGGGTCTTGACGCAGTGTTGGGACGAGTCATCCGAGATGGCCGTGCGGTGCGGGTCGCTGACCTGAGCGCCGAGCCGGGGTTCGACGGATTTCCTGCTGGGCATCCCGTCATGCACTGCTTCCTCGGTTTGCCGTTTCGCGCGGGAGAGCGCGTCTTCGGCAACGTCCAGCTCGTGGATCGGTGGGACGGGCAGCCGTTCGACGACGAGGACGAGGTCATCGTGGACAACGAGGCCGTCCATCGTGGCGTCGAAGCGTCACACGCCGACCGGAGTCGATGGTCCCGAGATCGAGGGGATCGGCGTCCTCAGCGAGTGGGGCGAGCAGGGCTGTCAAAGGGGCGAGTGCCCAGCACTGCGGCCTGGGTCCGGCGCTGCAGACCGAGCTTGGCCAAGATGACCGAGACGTAGTTCTTGATGGTCTTCTCGGCCAACCCGAGTCGGTCCCCGATCTGACGGTTGGTCAGACCTTCGGTGATCAGCGACAGCACCCGCTGCTCTTGCGGGGTCAGCACGTCGAGTTGGCGCTGACGTGGGTCGCCGCGGCGCAGTCGGTCCATCGCACGAGCGGTCGCAGCGGGGTCGAGCAACGACCGTCCGGCCGCGACGAGCCGGATGCCGTCGATCAGTCCGGACCCGCTGATCTGCTTCAGCACGAACCCGGCGGCACCGGCCATGATCGATGCGACGAGGGCGTCCTCGTCGTCGTAGGAGGTGAGAATCACAGCCTGGACGGAAGGGGCTTGGGCCCGCACCTCACGGCATACCTCGATGCCGGAGCCGGCCGGGAGCCGGGCGTCCAACACGGCGACGTCGGGCAACAACTCAAGGATCTCCCGCTGAGCGATTGCCGCAGTGCCGGCCTCGCCCACGATCTCGACGTCAGCCTCGGCGCTGAGCAGGTCGCGCAAACCGCGGCGGACCAACTCGTGGTCGTCGAGCAGGTAGACCCTGATCATGTCGGTGACTGTGGGGTCGCTGCCCTCATCGGTGTCCGCCATCCCGTGACCGTATCCAAGGCCAAGGGCGCCGACTAGGGACCTTGTGCCTTCGACCTTCGAATGTGAGGGCCCGTCGTGCTCAGCGCAGTGGGTCGAACGGAGCCAACTCCGGAGCAATACGTCCGGTGACGATGGCCTCGGCCAAGAATCGACCCGTGGCCGGCCCCAGCGTGATGCCCCACATACCGTGACCACCGGCCGCGAAAACGCGCGGTGACGTGGTTGCGCCGATGAGCGGGAGCCCGTCGGTGGTGACCGGGCGTGAGCCGACCCATTCGTCGCGGCGGGAGTCCATATCGGCACCGGAGAGCAGCGGCTGGGCCAACTCCGCGATGGCCTTGATGCGACGCTGATCCAGCGGAGCCTCGGGGGAACGAAACTCCATCATCCCGGCCACCCGCAGGGCACCGTTGATCGGCGTGCACGCCACGCGAGCCGAGGGCAGGTAGACGGGGCCGTTGGGGGTGCGGTCCACGTCGACGGTGAAGCTGTAACCCCGGCCAGCCTGCACCAGTCGCTTGACGCCGAAGGGGCGCGCGAGGGAGCCCAGCCACGTGCCGTTGGCCAGCACCACGGAGTCGAAGGTGCTCGCGGTGCCTTGGGCGGTGCTGATCCGGACGCTCTGACCCTGGTCCTGGATGCCGGTAACGGTGGCTCCCGTGACGATTTTGCCGCCGCGGTCGATGACCGAGTCGGCGAGGGCGTTCACGTAGGCACCGGGGTCGATGAACCGTTGCCCGCGCAGGATAATCGCGGCTCCGATCTCGGGCGACAGCAGCGGCTCGACCGTGCGTGCCTCGTCGCCGGAGAGCACGTCGTAGGAAATGTCCTGACCGACGGCCTTGATGTGCTGGATCTCTTGCAGCAACGTCGCGCGCTCGGCCTCGGTGCGGTAGGCGGCGATGAAGGACTCGGCAGGCTTCGTCTTGGCGCGGACGCCGCCCTCGCCGAGCAGGTCGAAACTCTCTAAGGCGCGACCGTTGATCGGCACGAGCGACGTCATGGCCTTCTTCCACGACCGCATCGTGGAGTGCGCCGCAAAGCCGGCCATGAAACGCAGCAGCCGGTGGTTGGCGGTCGGCGGCACGTAGACCGGCGAGGAGGGACTGAGCACCGCGCCGATGCCGTACTTCAGCACCGCAGGCTCCGGCAGCGGGGTGGCGATGCCGGGGGTCAGCCAGCCGGCGTTGCCCCAGGACGCGCCCGCAGCCACTCCGACTCGGTCCAGGACGGTGACCTCGACGCCGCGCTCTTGCAAAAACCAGGCCGTGGCCAAGCCGACCATCCCCGCACCGACCACTGCCACGCGCTTCACATCCGTGTCGCGATGGGCAGCTGCAGAGGTGGAGACGGCAGAAGAGGCGGATCGGGGAGCGTTCTGAGGCATCGAGGTGTCCTTCGTGGGTGCGGCGTGTTCCTCCAGCATGGTGGTGAAATCGTCATAGTCCCATGTGGTCAAAGGTCAGAAAATATGCCTAGGATTGTGCGATGAGCACAACTCTTGGGCGTTGCACGTGATCACCGTTGCCGACCTAGCCGTCACGCTTGGTGGCGGGCTGGTGAGCGTGCTCCTAGACCCGGCCCACGCTGAGGTCGACGACGTGGTCATCGCCGAGTTGGGTATGACGCCGCTGGCCCGACCGGGGGATCTGGTGTTGGGGGTGGGGCTGCGTGAGGCGGGCGAGGCCGTCGAGGCCGTCCGAGCGTGCGCAGCGTCGGGGGCTGCCGCTATTGCCCTGCGGCGCAGCGTCGCTCGGCGTCGTCGGGTCCAAGAGGCTGCCGGTGCCAGCGGCGTTGCGGTCTTGGCGGTAGGCGCGGAGACCTCGTGGGCTCACCTGGTGTGGCTGTTGCGTGGGGCCATCGACCGCTCGGCAACGCCTCATTCGGCGCTGACCGATGGCCCAGTCCACGACGACCTGTTCGTCCTCGCGGATGCGGTCGCGTCTTTGGTCGGGGGGCCGGTCACGATCGAGGATGCGCGCTCGCGGGTGCTGGCCTATTCGGCACGTCAAGACGTGACCGACGCGGCGCGAGTCTCCACGATCATCGGGAGACGGGTCCCCGAAGCGCTGCTTGCGGCATACCGCTCAGAGGGGGTCTTTCGGCGTCTGGCTACTTCCTCGGATCCGTTTCTGGTGCCTCCGGCTCGAGACGGCGCGGCCACGTCGAGGTATGTCGTGCCGGTGCGAGCCGGTGGGGAATGGCTCGGGTCAATCTGGGTGGTGACCGATGCGGCGCCGGCCTCAGCGGTGGTCGAGGAGTTAGTCAGCACGGCCTCGGTGGTCGCGTTGCATCTGCTGCGCTTGCGCTCGCGCACGGATGTGTCGCAGCGGGTGATCCGCGAGCGGTTGCGGCAGGCGCTCACTGGGGCAAGCAACGATGCCCACCGGTGGCTGCCCCAAGGCCCCTGGCGGGTGGTGGCGCTTGGCCCAGGGACGGGGCTCGAGCTATGGGAGTCCCTGCTGCGGCGACGCGGGTGGATGCAACCGTTGTTGGTCGACATCGAGGGCCGCGACTACGCAGTGGTGGTGGAGCGCGATGGTGCCGAAGCCGCAGGCAGTTGGTTGTGGCTCGAAGCGTTGATCTCCGCCCTGGGTCGTGCTGGCGATCCGGTAGTGGCCGGTGCGGGGCGGGCCGTTCGCAAGCCTCGGGATTTGCCGCGATGCCGATCGGAGGCGCTCGAAACGCTGACCGCCCTGGAGCGGGGCGCGGCCGCGACGTCGGAGGCACCGTCGTGCGCCACCGTGGACCAGGCGTGGGCTCAGGTGACGATCGACCGTGCCGTGCACGCTTTGGCGTCCGAGCGGTTGCTGGGCCCGATCGAGGTGTTGTGGGCCCATGACCGCCAGCACGGCAGCGCCTACCTGACGACCCTCGCTGGCTGGTTGGAGCGCCCCGGTGCGCCGAGCGATGCGGCGAGGGCGTTGCACGTGCACCCCAACACGCTGCGCTACCGCATTCAACGGATCACCGAGGTGAGTGATCTCGACCTCAGCGACCCGGACGTGCGGTTGGCTCTGACCCTGCAGCTGCACGTCCATGCACGCTCGGCGCGTTCGAGCGTGCGCGGCTGAGGACGCCCACTTAAAGGTTGATGCTGACCCTGCGGACACCCGCGATCGCCGTGGCTGCAGATCGGGCGAGATGCTCCTGGCGGGCGTCTTGCGGGCCCTCGATCTTCACCAAGCCCAGCGTCACCGATGCGGTCCAGCTCGGGTTTCCCGACGCAGACAGCGCCGAGCGCACGGACTGCTCGATGTCCACGTCTGACGTATGTAGACAGCGCAAGATGTCGCTACGGCTCACGACCCCGATCAGCGCGTTGTGCTCGACCACGGGCAGAGACTTCCAACCCCGTTTGCCCATGAGCTGCGCCACGTCGGCGACGTCACTCGTCGGGGCCACAACGCGCGGATCAGCGGTCATCACCGCGTCCACGTCCGCTGGCCATGGCGCGGACGGGCTGGGACGAGGCATCAGCGTGGCGCGAGCGTCGGGCTCCAGGCCCACGCGGAGCACGTCGGCTTCGGTCAGGATGCCGACCACCTGACCGTGGTCGTCGACAATGGGGACACTTGAGATCGAGGCGGTGACAAGGAGGTCGATGGCCCCCTCGAGCGAGGTGCCGCTCGGCAAAGAGTGTGCAGGTGCAGTCATGATTTCCCGGACGAGCACAGTCGACTCCTTAAATGGGCGGGGCGGGGTCTATTTTCTCAGAGTGTGGCCAAATTCTCGGGCTGCGCGTCGGCGGGTCTCGGCATATCGTAAAAGTCCTTCATCAATCTAAGGAGTTTTGTGTCTGACAACCCACGCGCCCAGCGCTTCGCCGACGCCCTTCAGGCTCTCGAGAAAGGTGAGGACGAAGCAATGCTCGAGCAGTTCGGCGATGGTGCCGAATTGAAGAGGCCCGAACGCAAGCACGGTCCCGGCAAGGAGGCTAAACCGTCGACTTTCTGGCAGCAATACCTCGCCGAGTTCGACAGCATCGCGACCGAGTTCGACCGGCTCGTTGAGTCCGGTGACGAGGCAGTGCTCGAGTGGCACTCAAGCGGCAAACTTGCCACCGGTCGCGACATCGACTACGCCGGAGTGTCACTGCTGACCTTCGATGGCGACTCGGTGAGCCGATTCGCGACGTACTACGACACCGCCGCGTTCATCGAGCCGACCACCAACTAAGCCACGACCTGGGTTATTCCAACTCGCCTGCGGCCCACAGATCAGGCCCGAACACTTCATACCGAATGTGGTCGCTCGGCACGCCACGCTTCAGCAACGTCGACCGGACCATCCGCATGAACGGCAATGGGCCGCAGGTGAACACCTGGATGTTGTCGGGCAACGGCACGTCGCCGAGGTCCATGTACCCGGTCTTGGCGTTGTCGCCCGCTCCGGTCGCATCCTCATACCAGGTGTATGCCGTGAAGTCGTCGATCGCTCGGCCCACATGCAGCACGGTCTGGCGCAGGGCGTGGTCGGCGGGGGTGCGGTCGGCGTGAGCCACGATGACGGGGCGTCGAGGCTGGGTGCGCGCAATGTGCTCGACGATCGGCAACACCGTCGTCACGCCTGCTCCGGCGCTGGCCAACAGCAACGGGCTTTCGTCGTCGGCGATCACGAAGTCACCGGCGGGCACGCTGACGTCGAGTTCGTCACCGATACTCAGCTCATCGTTCATGAAACTGGAAACTCGCCCATCGGGGGCACCGTCCACGCCGCGCACCCGATTCACTGTGATCTGCAGCCGGGTGCCAGATGTGGTCGAGGACACGGTGTATTGCCGCGGTTGGCGGTCACCGCCGGGCAGGTCGACGAACACCGACACGTATTGGCCCGCCGTGATCTGCGGCAGCGGCTCGTTGTCGGTGGGCTCCATCACGACCGAGACGATGTCGTGCGCTTCTTCGATCTTGCGGACCACTCGATAGGTCCGCAGCGGGTGGGCCGGGTCTACGGAGCGCTCGGTGTAGATGCGGGATTCGTGGGCGCCGAGTTGCATGGCAAAGAGCCAGTAGACCTCGCTCCAGGCGTCCGCGACCGCAGGAGTGACGGCATCTCCGAGCACGTCGGCGACCGCGCCGAGAAGGTAGTGCCCGACGATCGTGTACTGCTCGGGTCGGATCCCCAGCGACACGTGCTTATAGGCGATAGTCCGTAAGACGTGGTCGAATGAGGGGGCGTCAGGGTCGATCAGCTGCACGGCATACGCGACGACTGAGGCAGCCAGGGCTTTGCTTTGCTCGCCGGTGGCCTGGTTGCCGTGGTTGAAGATCCGGAGCAACTCGGGGTGATCGGCAAACATCGCCGGGTAGAAGCGCCCGGTGATCTCCTCTGCGTGCGCGGCCACGACCGCCGCGGTCGCTTCGACGACACTTTGCGCGCTCGGGGACAAAAGGCACGGGGCGGGGGGAGCTTCGACTGACATGGATTTCCTCTGGTGGAGTGGAACGCGGCTCGCTGATGACCGTTGCGCGCGCCCTCCCCCGCCGCGAACGACGGGGAGCGCGCACAACGGTCATCAGCGCTGAGGGGTATGCGGATCGGTCGGCGCAGTCGATAAACGCCTAGTCGACGACCATCACTGGGGACTTCGTCTGGTGGAGCACGCCGAGGGTCGTTGACCCCAAGATGGCGCCCGCGAGGCTCCCGGTGCCTCGGGTTCCGAGCACCAGCAGCCCGCCCTCAGCTAAGCAGCAACCGGTGCGCCGCCAGCCCCGCGCGACCCTTGAGCAGGCGCCCCCGCCCGCTCCCCCGCCCACACCC
>JBBSVB010000104.1:0-8204 GCA_038233875.1 Actinomycetales bacterium
ACCAGCACCGTTTCCTCGATGCCATTCCTTTACCAGGAGGCCCTCGTGTCCGTCATGACCTCCCCCCGCTCAACGAACCCCGACGTGGCGCTCGCCGACACCTACCTCACCGTTGCTTTGGACGACGTCGATACGCCCTTCCATTACGTGTGGCTGCGGGACAACTGCTGGTGCTCCGAGTGCAAAGTCGCTCAATCGGCTGAGCGTCGATTGTTCACCGCCACCATCGATGACCACATCGCAGCAACCAAGGCCGAGTATGCCGACGACCAGGGTCTACGCATCGAGTGGAACGACGGACATCGCTCGACCTACTCAACCCAGTGGCTGCGAACGCACGACTACTCCCGCGCCGCCCGTGCCAGTCGTCAACACACTGCGACCCTGTGGGACGCCAGCCTGACTCAGGTGCCACGGTTCGAACACGCTGACGTGGTGGGCACGACCGAAGGACAGTTGGCCTATCTCGAGGCGCTGCGCAACTACGGGGTCGCGGTGGTTAGCAACACCCCATCCATCGACGGTGAGGTCGAGCGATTCGCCGAGGCCCTCGGCCACGTTCGCGAGACCGCCTTCGAGCGCATCCACAACGTCCGGCATGACCCGGCGGGCTACAACGTGGCCCACACGCCATTGGAGCTCAAGCCGCACACCGACCTGCCCAGCTACCACTGGCCGCCCAGCATCCAACTGCTGCACTTCTTGGTGAACGAGGCCGATGGGGGGAGAGCACGGTGACCGACGGCTGGGCGATCCTCTCCGACCTGCGTCGGGACGACCCCCAAGCCTTCGACATACTGACGCGGGTGCCGGTGCGGTGGCAGCTGTTCAGTGACGACGAGGACACTGCCGCCACGGCGCCGATGATCCAGCTCGACACCGACGGCCAGGTGCAGACGTTCCGGTTCTCCAACCAATTGGCGCAGCCGCTGGACGTGCCGTTCGACGACGTCCAGCGGTTCTACGACGCTTACCGGACTTTGGGCCGGATGGTCGACAGCGACCGATACAAACTGGTGTTCAAGACCCGAAGCGGGACTTGCTGACCGTCCACGGGCACCGGGTGATGCACGGCCGGCTAACCTACGACCCCGCCAGCGGGGCTCGGCACCTGCAGGACGTCTACATGGAATTCGACGACATGATGGCGCGGCGTCGCGTGCTGGCGGGCACCCACAAGCCGATCCCGGCGCAGGAGTTGAGCTGATGCGGACCGTGGCCTTCACCCAGATGGCCGACGGCACGGCCGAAGAATACGAGTACCTCGAGGAATTCGAACGCGCCGAGTTGGCCACCTTCCCGGACAAGGTCCTGGGGTGGTTGCAGACCATGGATGAGCCCACCGGTTACCAGATCACGCGGTGCGAGCACAGTCTGCAGGCGGCGACCCGGGCCCACCTGGCGGGCGAAGACGAGGAGATGGTGGTGTGCGCATTGCTGCACGACGTCGGCGACTACCTCGCCCCCGCTAATCACTCAGAGGTAGCGGCGGCAATGTTGCGGCCCTACGTCAGTGAGAAGAACTACTGGATCATCAAGCACCACGGCGTCTTCCAAGGGTTCTATTACTTGCATCACCAGGGCCAAGACCCCAACGCGCGAGACCGTTGGCGCGAACACCCCCACTACCAGGCGACGGTGGACTTCTGCGCTGACTACGACCAGTGCTCGTTCGACCCGGCCTACCGGTGGGAGTCGCTCGACTTCTTCGCACCTATGGTCCGTCGGGTGCTCGCGTCGCCACGCCCATTCGATGCCCAAGCCGACGTGTAGTGGACTCACCCACCACGATCGGATTTGTCGGGATCGGCCACCTGGGCAAGCTGCTGGCTATGAGCCTGCTTCGCGCCGGCTATGCCGTCACGGTCACGGACCTAAATAGAGCCGGGGACGAGTCGCTCCTGGCTGCTGGCGCGCTCTGGGCTGACACTCCGCGGGCGGCAGCGGCGCGCAGCGATTGCGTGATCACTTGCTGCCGAGCCCGGCTGCGGTGTCGGCGTGTTTAGAGGGAGTCGATGGAGTGCTCGCCGGTTTGGCCCCAGGCGGCACGTGGATCGACATGAGCACGAACGACGCTTTAGAGGTTCGACGGATCGCAGCGCTGGCGGCCGATAAGGGCATCCGCACTCTGGAATGCCCGGTGACCGGAGGCGTCCATACCGCTGCCGTCGGTCAGATCACCGGCCTGGTGGGTGGGGACGAAAAGGTCTTCAAGGAAAACGAATCGATGTTGGCTTCGATGACTCACCCCGTCATCTATGTCGGCGAGTTGGGCAAGGCGTCGACGTTGAAGGTCATCACCAACATGCTGGCCTTTATCAACCAGTGGGCTGCGGGGGAGGCGCTCATGCTCGCGAAGGCTGCCGATATCGATTTGGGTCGGGCCTACGAGGGAATCAAGCACAGCTCGGGCAACAGCTGGTCGTTCGAGATCGAGACCCAACTTGTGCTCAACGGGAGTTACGACTTCCAGTTTTCGCTGGATCTCGCGTGCAAAGACCTAGGGCTAGCTCAACAGTTGGCCCTCGACAGCGCAGTGCCCTTAGAAATGGCCGATCACGTCGCACAGATTTTTCAGCGGGCGCGTATGCAGTACGGCGGGGATGCGTGGTCCACCCAAGTCGTGAAACTGCTCGAAGACTCGATAGGCCTAGACCTGCGCGCGGAGGGATTTCCGGCGTCGATGTTCGGCGAATCGAGCGCGCTTAAGCCCGTGTGAGGTTCACCCTGTGAGGATGGCGAGTTAGGGTCTGCGGCGTGACCGTTCCCCAGGTGTTGTTCGTATGTGTGAAGAATGGTGGCAAGTCCCAGATGGCGGCGGGGCTGATGCGTCACCGAGCAGGGGAGTCGGTAGGCGTCGACTCGGCGGGCACTAAGCCCGGCACAGCAATCAATGCCCTCTCGGGTCAAAGCCTGCACGAAATCGGGGTGGATATCGGCTCCGAGATGCCGAAGGCCCTGACTCCGGAACTGATGGCGGCCGCCGACCTTCTGGTCGTGCTCGGCCGCGAGGCACGAATCGAAGCGAGTGACGACGTCCGCATCGAATATTGGGACACCGACGAGCCCTCGGAGCGCGGCATCGAGGGACTCGAGCGAATGCGGTTGGTCCGCGACGACATCGCGGCGCGGGTTGACGCCCTCGTCCTGGATCTTCACGTCTGACTCGGCGGGGGAAACGCTAATGCGGCATCTCTAGCGGACTTCTTTGAGCACGGCCGGTTCCCGCTAGAGCCAAGACGATGAACACGCCGCCCGCGATCCCGGCTGGGCGTAGAACTTCGCCGAGAAAGAGCGTCGCCACCACAGCCGCGGTGACCGGCTCTAGCAAGATCGCGATCACGGCGGTGGAGCTGGTAGTGGTTCTTAATCCGGCATACAGCAGCCCGTAGGCCAGGGCCATGGTGACCGCCCCCATGTACAGGAGCACCAGTAAGGCTGTGGGGTCAGTGGTGACCGTGGCGCCCCCACTGACCGCCACGGTCAACAGGGCTACGGGGATTAACCCGAGGGCGGCGATGGTCGTGGTCACCGCAGTGACGGCCATCGGGTCAGCGCCCCGCGCCAGCGGTGTCCCGAGGTCCGTTGCAGCCGCGAACGCTGCGCCCGAGGCCAGCGCCACGACGACGCCCAGGACGGGTTGCGGCCCGGTGACGCCCGACCCGGAAGAGCCCGCTACCAAGACCAGGCCGACCAAAGCGGCCGATACGACCGCAGCCTCGCGCAGGCTAGGGAGGGAGCGGGTCCGTGCCGCAGTCACGCCCGTCATGAGCACTGGTGCGATGCCCATGGTGACCACGGTGGCCACCGTTACACCCACGGCAATGACGGCGACGAAGAACAGCCACTGCATCAAACCCATGAGTACACCGACGACGATTGCGCGCACCAAGTGTCGAGACAACACCACTCGAATGCTCGCTGTCCGCCGCAGCACCACAACAGCCGCGACGACAATGACGGTGGCTATCGCCGCTCGATACGCAGTGATCGTCAGCGCTGATAGGTCGGCATAACGGTTCACCAGCACGACAGCGAGACCACCGGTGCCCCACAGGATGCCGGAGGCACTGACTTGAATGAGCCCGAGATAGGTGCGCGACGGCGTGACTTCGGCGTTGAAGGGTGGCGGCGGTTCGGTCGGAATCACTGACGCGCTCCAGGAATGTAAACCTGCCCAGTTTCGGGACCTTCTCTTGAGCGCACGTACGCCAGGGCCACGGTGTCGAGGTCGACTGGGTGCGGAGCCACTTCAACAGCGGCAGCGCTGACTACAGCATCCAGGGGTCCGGCGGCCTTATACATTTCTTGGATCTGGTCCTCCGTCGCCGTCAGGGCGCTTGCCCACTGACGGTGTAGCCGCGGTCATTCCAGGACATGAGCAGGGCGTAGCGCTCCGCGAGGATCGTGGTTTTGCGACACTCCATCGGGCCATTGTCGGTGAGTCCGGTGCGCTCGATCACGAGGCCCGCAGCAGGTATTTCTGTGTGAAGATGCTCGGCGACGTCCAGGCTGAGCATGGTGGCGGTGATGCGTTCTCGCCCGGCGCGGGGGCGAGGTGTGCCGTGTCGCTCTAACTCGTCATACAAGGCGGTGTGGGTGAAGTCGGTGTCCAGAAGAGGTCGACCGATGCTGTCCGGCAACCATACACAGTCGTGAGCCAGCGGCTCCCCGCCGGTAAGGCGGATGCGTTCGAGCGCAAACATCTCGGCGTCCGGGGGTAGTCCGAGTCGCTCTGCGGCGCGGGGCTCGGTCGCCATCGTGCAGGCAAGCACAACACTCGTTTGGGTCATCCCGCGTGCCTCGACCTCACGAAAGAGTGAGTAGAGACTGCCAAGGGGTTGCTCGATAGTGGTGGCCAGTACCGTGCTGGACCTGCCGCGACCAGAGCGCACCAAACCCGCATTGCGCAGCCGCCGCAAGGCTTCACGCACGGTATGCCGGGAGATGCCATACTCGTGCTGCAGTGCCGTTTCTCCGGGGAAGCCGTCGCTGAACTCGCCGGCTCCTAACCGGCGCAAAAGGTCTTCGTGCAGCTGGGACCAGAGTGGCTCGCCGCTTGCTCGCTGGAGTTGGGCCATGACGGGCCAACCTACCGGCGCTAGGTGCGTGATGAGGCCGAAACGTCGGAAGAGTGGCTGCGAAGGACGAGCGCCGTGGCACCGATGAAGAGCGCACCGAGAGCGACCACCGTCCACGTCCACGTCGGGCCCGGCGCTTCTTGGGCCACAACGATCACCGACATGACGAGGACGAACCAGCCAAAGATCCGGCGAAGGGCCTCCGGGGGGATGCGTTCGGCCAAGGGGCCTCCGAGTAGGGCGCCGAGGACTGCGGCACCAGTCACTGCGGCCGCAAGCTGCCAGTCGATGGTGACGGACGCCAGGTAGCCGGCGAGTCCGGCCATGGACTTCATCGCGATGACCACCAACGAGGTCCCGATAGCCACCGGCATGGGCAGACCGCCGAGCAGCGCCAAGGCGGGCACGACCAGGAAGCCGCCACCGGCCCCAACCAGGCCGGTGACCAGGCCAACAATGAGGCCGTCGATGACGATCCGCGCGGTGCGAGGACCGGTCGGACGCTGATCCGTGGCCACCTCGCGTCGCGCCCGCAGCATCGCTAGCGCGGTGGCGATCATCATGAGGGCGAAGCCGATCAGCAGCCACTCGCCCGGGACGAACTCTGCTACCCGCCCTCCGGTATAGGCACCGGTCATGCTGGCCGCGCCGAAGATGAGACCGGTGCGCCATTGCACTCGACCGGCCCGAGCGTGGGAGATCGCACCCACCGCGCTGGTCACGCCGACGACGAGCAGCGAGGTGGCGATCGCTTCTTTGGTGTCCATCCTGGCCACGTACACCAGAAGCGGCACGGTAAGGATGGACCCGCCACCGCCGAGGAGGCCGAGAACAACCCCGACGGCCACCGCCAGGATGAGAGTCAGCGCGATCATTGGGCTCACCTTCCGACGAACTCAGCGATGAGCTTCTGCGGGTCTGCAGGCTTGTTGTACGGGAGTTTGGACAACATCGTGGCCATCAGGCAGCTGTTGCTCAGCGCCGCGAAGGTCAAGCCGCTTCCGATGGCGGCCGCCACCCACTTCGCCGTGGGCGCGACGGTGCTGGCCAGCACGCTACTCAGCACGATCGACCCCGCGACCAGGCGGACCTGCCGCTCAAGATCCCACCGTGGCTCTCCCTCGACGACCGCATGGCCAGCGGCCCGCCAGGCCGAGATACCACCGCTGAGCACGTGCAGGTTGGTCGCCGTGTGTGCTTCCAGCGCCGACCCTGCCTGCTGGGCTCGTGCACCAGAGCGGCATACCAAAACCACGTCCTGATCCAGGCGAGGGCTGATCTGCGAGCGGTGCTCCGTGAGCGTGTCGAGGGGCACGTTATATGAACCCTCGATGTGGGCCGTCGCAAATTCGGCTGGGTTCCGAACGTCGAGAACGAGTGTTGCGGTGCCGCGGGTCTGACGATCTTCGGCGAGTCGGTCGACGGCGATGGTACTGGTGGCCACGAATGGCTCCTTCGTTTTGGTCTCGCAGGGTGGTGTTTGCGTCAAGAAGTAAATGTACGTACATTAAAGCCCATACCAACCTGAAGGAGCAAAACATGGACGTCATCGTCATCGACACTTCCTCGCTGGGGGACCGGTCTTACCTGATCCACGACGGCACGGTTGCCCTCGTGATTGACCCGCAACGGGACATCGACCGCGTGCAAGCCGCCGCCGACGAGGCTGGGGTAAAGATCACTCACGTCGCAGAAACGCACATGCACAACGACTACGTGACCGGTGGCGTGCAGCTCGCGCAGGTCAGCGGAGCGGCATACCTGGTGAACGCCCTAGACCCGGTGCAGTACAACCGCACGCCGGTCAATGACGGCGACAAGGTCGAGGTGGGTGAGCTCGAGGTTGAGATCGTCGCGACCCCTGGCCACACCGCGACCCACCTGGCGTTTGTCATCACGCATAAAGGCAGACAGGCCGTCTTCTCTGGGGGCAGCCTGCTGTTCGGCTCCGTGGGCCGCACCGACCTGGTCGATCCGGCCAAGACGAGAGAACTCACCCATGCCCAGTACGCCTCGGCGCGCCGGGTGGTGGCTCACGCCCCAGCATCGGCTCAGCTCTACCCGACGCACGGCTTTGGCTCGTTCTGCTCCAGTGGACCAGCATCGGGGGCAGACCACTCGACCGTGGGCGAGCAGCGCACCGCCAATCACGCGTTGACCGACCCCGACGAAGATCACTTCGTGCGCGCACTCATCGCCAACCTCACGGCATACCCGACGTACTACGCCCACATGAGCCCCGCCAACCTCAAGGGGCCTGCTCCGGTGGACCTCGGTGTGCCCGACTCGCTGGACGGCGACGAACTTGTGCAACGGCTGAGGTCCGAGGAATGGGTCGTGGACCTTCGCGATCGAGTGGCCTTTGCCCAAGATCACCTCAGCGGTGCTGTGAACTTTGAATATGGCGACGGGGCGAGTTTTACGACCTTCTTGGGGTGGGTGTTGCCATGGAAGGAGCGGATCACGCTCGCTGGGTCGCACAGTGTTGTGGAGCAGGCCATCCGCGACCTCTCGCGCATCGGTATCGACTCGCCGGACGCAGCGATGGGCGAGGGCCCGAACGACCTCGCCCCGCTAGCCCCGACGTCGTCCTACCCGCGGGTTGACTGGGCCTCGTTCTTGGCTGAGCGTCCCGGAGAGGATGTCGTCTTGGATGTTCGTCGCGCTGATGAATACCAGGCGTCTCACATTGATGGGGCCGTCAACATCCCCCTTCATGAGGTTCTCAGCCGGATGGACGAGGTCCCAGAAGGTCCGGTGTGGGTTCACTGTGGCTCCGGATATCGGGCCGGCGTCGCGGCGAGTTTGCTGCAGCGTGCAGGCAAGGACCCAGTCCACGTTGACGCGGCCTTTGCCGACGTTGAGGCAGCTGGAGTTGCTCTGGTGCAGTGATTCCCAATCAGCAAAGGTCTTAAGGGGTACTAAGCATCGCCGCATATCAACGTGCGTTGTCGCTGCTGCTTCGCCCTGCGAGGTAGCGAGCCAACCCGGGATCGGCGGACTTCAATCGGTCCGCTTCGGTGCCGCCGTCGCACTGAAGCATGCTGATCGTGACCGTATCGCCGCGCCAGCCGAGCACGCGCCAGCTACCGCCTGCGCCCTCCCAGCGTTCCAGCAGAGCCA
>JBBSVB010000105.1:0-8164 GCA_038233875.1 Actinomycetales bacterium
CGCTCCTCCAGGTCTTCCATGCTGGTGGACAGGCAGAACACCGCCATGACTTCCGAGGCCACGGTGATGTCGAACCCGTCCTCGCGCGGGAAGCCGTTCGCATGCCCGCCCTGGCCCACCGCGATCTCGCGCAGGGCTCGGTCGTTGGTGTCGAGCACCCGCTTCCAGGTGATGCTGCGGACGTCGATGTCGAGCTCGTTGCCGTGGTGCAGGTGGTTGTCCAGCAGCGCGGCGAGCAGGTTGTGGGCACTGGTGACGGCGTGAAAGTCCCCGGTCAGGTGCAGGTTCAGCGTCTCCATCGGGACCACTTGGCTCATCCCGCCACCGGCGGCACCGCCCTTGATGCCGAAGGTGGGACCCATCGAGGGCTGGCGCAGGGTCAGAATCGCCTGCTTGCCGATCTTGGCCATCCCTTGCGCGAGACCGACCGAGGTGGTGGTTTTGCCCTCGCCGAGGGGGGTCGGCGTGATCGCACTGACCACGACGTACTTCGCTTTGGGCCGATCAGACATGGCCTCGATTGCTTCGAGTCCGACCTTCATGACGTTCTTGCCGTACGGCTCTAGAAACTCCGCAGGGATTCCCATGTCGGAAGCGACGTCACCGATCGGGCGCAACGTTGCGGCCCGAGCGATCTCAAGGTCAGATGCCATGTTTAGTTCCTCTCAACCCCGATTCGTCGTGCAGAACGTGATCGCTGACGACTAGACCGCATACGACGCAGCCGCTTCACCAGCATGGGGTTGTATGCCAGGGCAGCCTGAGAGTCGAGAAGTTGGTTCAGTCGTTGATAGTACCGAGTCGAACTCATCGCGAACTCTTCACGAATGCTCGATTCTTTCGAGCCCTGATATTTCCACCACTTCGACTCAAAGTCGAGGATCTGGCGCTCGTAGGCAGCCAAGCCGTCGGTGATCAAGCCGTGATCAATGTCGGGGGCGGCACCCATACCAACGTTCCTCTCTGTGGACTGCACACAAACTCTGCCTAGAGTACGGCGGAATCACACTACTGTCATTCATCGCCGATTGGGCCGCTGTCGCACTGCGAGACCCGCGGGCCGACATACAGTTGAGCAGTGACTTCGACGCCGACCCCGCTGCGCGAGTTGGTGCACCCCAGTTGGGCCAGCGCGTTGGCCCCGGTCGAGGAAACGGTGGGCCGGCTCGGCGAGTTCCTTCGCGAGGAAGTCAGCGAGGGCCGCGGCTACCTTCCGCCCGGCCCGCAGGTGCTTCGGGCCTTTGCGCAACCGCTGGAGGACGTGCGCGTGCTCATTGTCGGCCAAGATCCCTACCCCACCCCCGGGCACGGCGTCGGCCTGAGCTTTTCGGTGGACCCAGATGTGCGCCCGATCCCGCGCAGCTTGTCCAACATCTACCGCGAGCTGGTCGATGATCTTGGCGTGCCGATGCCTACCAGTGGCGACCTCTCACCGTGGGCCGATCAGGGCGTCATGCTGCTTAATCGAGTGCTCACGGTGCGCCCAGGTGCCCCCGCCAGCCACCGCGGCAAGGGTTGGGAAGAGGTCACCGCGCTCGCGATCAATACGCTGGTCAAGAGGGGCGGACCGCTTGTGGCCATCCTGTGGGGACGGGATGCACGGTCGTTGACGGCATCGTTGGGCGATGTGCCGACGGTGCAAAGCGCTCACCCTTCGCCGTTGTCGGCCCGCGGCGGATTCTTTGGCTCCAAACCGTTCAGCAGCGCAAACGAACTGCTCGCAACACAGGGTGGGGACCCGATCGATTGGACGTTGACGTGACCGAAGGCTTTGGCACAGGTGTCAACCTCATCAGCGCCCCCGTTGCTCCTGATCTAGCCGCAGGTATGCCGCTCAGCTCGGCTCAGGCTGCCGGCAGCATCCGCCCGCAAGGCAAGACGTGGCAGCGTTTCGTGGCCATCGGGGACAGCTTCACCGAGGGGATGAACGACGACGACCCGGACAACCCCGGTGCCTATCTCGGTTGGGCCGACCGCCTCGCACCGCTGCTCGCTGCGCACACCGACGAATTCCACTACGCCAACTTGGCCGTGCGCGGTCGCCGCCTCAAAGCCATCGCAGGCGAGCAGACGGAGCAAGCCATTGCTATGCGCCCAGATCTGGTGAGTGTGGCCGGTGGTGGCAACGACATCCTGCGGCCCAAAGCCGACCTGGACGCGCTAGCTATCGAGCTAGAAGAGTCCGTGCAAGCAATTCGGGCGACCGGGGCCGATGTCCTCATCGCGACGCCGTCGGACCCCATCGATGCGCCCGTGATCGTGCACTACCGGGGGCGGATGGCGACCTACACCGCCCACATCTGGAAGATCGCCCAGCGCCAAGGCTGTTACGTGCTCAACCAGTGGTCCTTCGACTTTCTCCGCGACTATCGGATGTGGTCCGACGACCGGATCCATATGACGACCGAGGGCCACCGCCGGGTGGCTTTGGCGGCTTATGCGGCGCTAGGGCACGACCCTGCCGAGGCCGATTGGCACGTCCCGCCGCCTCCGCATCCCGCGTTCGGACGGTTCGCCTCGATCCAGCGCAACATGGCATGGGCTCGGGAGTACGGCGGCCCATGGATGCAGCGCCGCGTGCAAGGCAAATCGTCGGGCGACAACGTCGGGCCCAAGCGGCCCTACCTCACTCCACTAGAGCCCTTACCCGAAACCTAGCCCCCGCCTGTCGCACATGCGACTGTATGCTGCGATTCATGACGCATTTGCGAGTTGTCGAGGCGGCTGGGCTGCTCGGGATTTCGACTGACACCGTCCGGCGAGCCATCGAGTCGGGCTCGTTAGGCGCGACCAAGGACGCCGCGGGCAAAACCGTCGTCCCCGGACAGGACGTGGCCGCGTTGGCCGCCCATCTGCATACGGCACCACCGGTCGGGGTCGTGGGGTCGACCTCCTCGCGCAACCAAATGCGAGGCATCGTGACCGGGGTGGTGATGGACACGGTGATGGCCCAGGTCGACATACAGGCCGGGCCATTTCGGCTGGTGTCGTTGCTGAGCGCCGAGGCAGTGCGTGAGATGAACTTGCAGGTGGGCGACGTGGCCGTGGCCTCGGTTAAGGCCACCCACGTGACCGTGGGCGTGCCACAGTGACGGTTGCGTCGGCGCCGAAACGTCTCGTCGTGGCTTGCGCTGTATTGACGCTCGCCGGATGCAGCAGTGCCCCCGACGACACCGTGACCATCCTGGCCGCCTCGTCCCTGGCCGACGTCATGCCTCAGATCGTGGCGTTGGCGGAGCAGGACAACCCCGACGAGACGTTGGAGGTCTCGTATGCCGCGTCGTCGCAGATCGTGCAACAACTCAACGCTGGTATCCAGGCCGACGTCGCCGTTCTCGCCGGCGAAGGACCGCTCGAATCTGTGGACTCGAGCGTCGATATCCGCGCCCCACAGATCATCGCCACCAACACCCTTGCTATCGCTGTGGCCCCAGGCAATCCGGGGAAGGTCACCTCGATCAACGACCTTGGCCGCGACGACCTGTCGCTGGTGGTGTGCGCCGAGCAGGTGCCGTGTGGATTGGCCGCCGCCGCCATGTTCACGAAGGCTGACGTCACCCCGAGGATCGCGTCCTTCGAGCCGGACGTGCGCGCAACGCTGTCGAGGGTGGCCTCAGGCGAGGCTGACGTCGGCGTCGTCTACGTCACTGATCTGGTGGGACAAAGTGTCGACAGCGTCGAGGTTTCCCCGGAGTTTCAGGTCGTCAACTCCTACCCTGCCCTCAGTGTCGGCGACAGCGCCCGTGGGGATGCCTTCGTCGACTTCTTGGGCTCGGACGCGCCGCAAAAGGTGTTACGAGACGCCGGTTTCAGCGCACCATGAGTCTTAGTCCCGCATGACCGTGGGTATGCCGTGATGTCGGTTGCCACGTGTCTTCCTTGATGACGCGGCGCTGGCCGATCCTGATCCCGGCGTGGATCGCCGTGGCCGTGCTGCTCGTGCCCTTGGCCGCGTTGCTGGCAAAGGTCGATTGGGCGCGTCTGCCCGCCAACGTCACCAGCCCCCTCGCGCTCGAGGCGGTGCGATTGTCCGCCATCACCACCTCCATCACCCTGGTCATTGTCATCCTCTTAGGCACGCCGTTGGCCTGGGTTCTGGCCCGGGGGACGCACCGACTCATGCCGTGGTTGCGAGCGTTGGTGACCGTTCCGTTGGTGCTGCCGCCCGTCGTCGGCGGCGTGGCCCTGCTTGCCGCGTGGGGGCGGAACGGCGTGATCGGCGAGCCTCTTGATGCCCTCCTCGGCATCACCATTCCCTTCACCACGGTCGCGGTGATCTTTGCGGAGGTCTTTGTGGCCTTGCCGTTTTACGTCATCTCCGTCGAGGGGTCGATGCGCGGGCTCGATCCTCGGTATGACGGCATCTCCGCCACCCTCGGTGCCTCGCCGGTGCGTACGTTCACCACGGTGGTCATTCCGTTGGTCGCTCCAGGTATGGCGGCCGGGGCGGCGTTGGCGTGGGCGCGGGCGCTCGGCGAATTCGGGGCGACGATCACCTTTGCGGGCAACTTTAGTGGCCGCACCCAGACCGTGCCGTTGGCGGTCTTCACCGCGTTGGAGCAAGACCCGGACGCTGCCTTGGCGCTGTCGGTGCTGATGTTGGCGATCTGCGTCGTGGTGCTGGGCGCGTTGCGCAGTCGGTGGATCCCGTGAGCACTCCGGCCGCACAACTCACGGTCGATATCACGGTGCGACGTGGTGATTTCGAGATGTTCGCTGCGCTCGACTTGAGCCCTGGGACGGTTACCGCCGTTCTTGGCCCTAACGGGTCGGGCAAATCCACGCTCCTGTTGGCCTTGGCCGGGCTCCTGCCGGTGTCGATAGGCAGCATCATCGGGGAGCGCACGTGGAACGACACGACCACCGGCACGTTTCTGGTCCCGCAGGATCGCCGAGTGGGTTTGGTGTTGGCTGATCCGCTGCTCTTCCCGCACATGACCTTGCTCGACAACGTGGCCTACGGTCCTCGCTCACGAGGCATTGGCAAAGGCCCAGCCCGCGAGCGCGCACTCGATGAGTTAAGACGCGTTGGACTCGCCGATCTCAGCGACCGCAAACCCGACGCGACCTCGACGGGTCAGGCGCAGAGGGTGGCCTTGGCCCGGGCCCTCGCGACCAACCCGGCGCTGTTGTTGCTAGACGAACCGTTGTCGGCCCTCGATCCGCATACAAGATCAGCCACTCGGGCCGACCTGCACCACCGGCTCCGCGACTACGCAGGCGCGACCGTCATCGTCACGCACGACCCGCTCGATGCACTGACTTTGGCCGACCGCTTGGTCTTTATGGAAGACGGGGTCATCGTGCAGATCGGCACCCCTGAAGGCGCTATCGCCCGCCCCCGAAGCGCGTACGTGGCCAGCATCGTCGGCCTCAACCTCTTGCCAGGCACCATCCGGGTAGACGGGCGGGTAGTGATCGACGTCGAGGGCGGCGTGGTCGTCACCGCCGAGTCACCCACCGATGTCATCGAAGGGGCGGCGGTCTGGGCGACCATCGACCCCGCAGCCGTCGCGCTGTATGCGACACCGCCAGGCGGATCAGTCCGCAACACGTGGCCGGTCACCGTCCGAGAAGTCACCATCGCGGGCCAGCGCGCTCGGATCGGACTTGACGGCCCTGTCCCCCTCATCGCGGAAGTCACCACCGGCGCGGTAGCCGACCTCGGCCTCGTTGCGGGCCAGCAGGTCTACGCCGCCGTCAAAGCCACTGAAGTCACCACATACCCCGCCTAATCTCCCAGCCCGCGTCCCGCTGATGACCGATGTGCGCGCTCTCCCCCGCCCCGCGACGTGCATTGGCGCGCACAACGGTCATCGGTGGGCCATCCGGGCGGGGCTGATACGTCGTTGCCGCGACGTCACTGGATACAGTGCTAGGCATGGTTGTGCAGCGCGTGCTTCCCAGCGAAGAAGCCGAGGAACTCCTAGCCCTGGTCCGTGAGATTGCGGGCGAGCAACTCCTGCCCGCCGCCAACGAGGCTGAGGCCCAGGGACGGTTCCCGAGCGAGATCTTTAAGCTGCTCGGGTCCACCGGGTTGCTGTCGTTGCCCTACTCGGAAGAGTTCGGCGGCGGTGATCAGCCTTACGAGGTCTACCTCCAAGTCCTCGAAGAACTGGCCTACGCGTGGATGTCGGTGGCAGTGGGTGTGTCCGTCCATGCGCTGACCTGCTTCCCGATGGCGACCTTCGGCACCCGTGAGCAGCAAGAGAAATACTTGCCCGGCATGCTGTCCGGCGACCAACTCGGTGCCTACTGCCTATCCGAGCAGCAGTCCGGCTCCGATGTCGCCTCGATGCGCACCCGCGCAACCGCAACGGACCGCGGGTACGCCGTCTCCGGCACGAAGTCGTGGATCAGCCACGCCGGGCACGCCGACTTCTACTCGAGTTTTGTGCGAACTAGCGACGACGGCGCCCGTGGTCTGTCTGCGTTCCTGGTCCCGGCCGACGCCAAGGGACTCACCTTTGGCACCCCGGAACGCAAGATGGGCCTAGCCTGCGACCCCGTGGCCGACGTTATCTTCGACAACGTCGTGGTCGAGTCCGACCGTCTCGTGGGCGAGCCCGGCCAAGGCATGACCATCGCTATGGCTGCCCTGGACTCTGGTCGGATGGGCATCGCCGCCACCGCCACGGGGCTGGCCCAACGTGCTCTCGACGAAGCGACGGCATACGCGATGGAGCGCGAACAGTTCGGCAAGCCGATCATCGAGAACCAAGGCCTCGCCTTCCTGATAGCCGACATGGCCGCCGCGGTGGGAGCCTCGCGAGCGGCATACCTGCAGGCAGCACGGTTGCGCGACGCCGGAAAGCCGCACGGCCTGGAGGCCTCGATCGCCAAACTGGTCGCCACCGACGCGGCGATGAAAGTCACCACCGACGCCGTGCAGGTGCTCGGCGGGGCGGGTTACACCCAGGACTTCCCGCT
Source organism: Actinomycetales bacterium (assembly GCA_038233875.1). Taxonomy (GTDB): domain Bacteria; phylum Actinomycetota; class Actinomycetes; order Actinomycetales; family Dermatophilaceae; genus Ornithinicoccus. The sequence continues at coordinate 6,931 of JBBSVB010000105.1, forward strand.
AGAGCGCTTCATGCGTGAAGCCAAAGTGACCCAGATTTTTGAAGGCACCAACCAGATCCAACGACTGGTGATTTCACGCCAGTTGCAGAAGAAGTAGCCCCCGAGCGAAAGAAGTCAGCGTGCAGATCACCTCAGATGTCGTCGCCCTCGTCACCGGCGGGGCCAGCGGCCTCGGCCTTGCCACCGCGCAACGCATCCTCGACGACGGCGGATCGGTCGTCCTGGTAGACCTGCCCGGCGGGCGCGGTGAAGAAGTCGCCGCCGAGTTGGGCGAGCGAGCTCGCTTCTCCCCCGCCGACGTCCGCAACGAAGACCAGGTCCGCGCCGCCATCGCGGTGGCCCAGGAGCTGGGCACTTTGCGGATCGTGGTGAATTGCGCTGGCGTTGCCACCCCCGGGCGCATTCTGTCTAAGCGCGGCACCCACGAGCTCGATGCCTTCGCCACCGTCGTCGAGATCAACCTGATCGGCACCTTCAACGTCATGCGCCTGACCGCCGAGACGATGGTCAATAACGAGCCCCTCGACGGCGATCGCGGAGTCATCCTGATGACCGCATCGGTCGCGGCCTACGACGGGCAGATCGGGCAGGCGGCCTACGCAGCGTCCAAGGGCGGCATCGTTGCGCTCAACATCACCGCAGCGCGCGACCTCGCCGACAAGGCTATCCGCGTGATGACCATCGCCCCCGGCGTCATGGAGACTCCGATGATGGACGGCCTGCCCGGCGAGGTGAAAGCAAGCCTGGAAGCGCTCGTCCCGCACCCCTCACGCCTAGGCAAACCGAGTGAGTATGCCGCGCTGGTGTCGCACATCGTGTCGAACCCGCTGCTCAACGGTGAAGTCATCCGGCTCGACGGCGCGTTGCGGATGCCGCCGCGCTAGACGCTCTTGCGCGCAGGTAGACGCGCCACCGTCAGCCCGACGGTGGCGCTTGGCGCATCCATGGCCACCAGCGCGGCCGGGATGCCTTCGAGGCCGATGACGTCACCGACGAGTGCACTGGGGTCGAGGTGTCCGGCCGCGATCATGGCCATCATCGCTGGGTAACCGCGGGCAGCCATGCCATGGGAGCCGTAGATCTCGAGCTCGTAGGCGACCACGCGGTCCATTGGCAGCGGCGGAGACGAGGCATGTCCCAGCAACAGTCCCACCTGTACGTGTCTGCCTCGCCGGCGCAGGCTGCATACCGACGAAACCGCCGTCGAGGGCATGCCCAAAGCATCGATCGAGAC
>JBBSVB010000106.1:0-8133 GCA_038233875.1 Actinomycetales bacterium
GCACTCACTTCTTTTGCGGCCTGCACTTCGTTGATCACATGGCGGACCCTGGCGACTGTCTCAGGCCAGCACAGGTGCGGCTCCTGCCGTTCGATGCCGAATTCATCGGCGGTGTTGATCTGCCGCAGCAGCCGCGCCGTCTGAGCGAGGACTCGGGTGGGCACGCATCCCGTATGAACGCACGTGCCACCGGTCTGCCGGGCTTCCACCACTGCCACCCGCGCTCCGAGCTCAGCGGCGCGCAGACCTGCCGCAGTCCCCGCAGGTCCAGCGCCGATCACCACAACGTCGTACCGGTCGCCTCCAGAATTCAGCACACGTCAATGTTGCCCGATAGTCGCTCACCTCATTCGGCTGGGGTGGTCACGAACTTCGATGCGGAGAGGGTCCTGCCCCATGAACGGGGACCTGCCACTACAGGTCGAACACAAACCTCAGTGCCTTATCCACGTGCGACATTCGATCTGGAGGGACAACACCGAGGTGCCCGGCGAGCCTGGATGTGGAAACCACCCGCACTTGATCGCAGCGCGCATAGGAGGTGCGCCTTAATTCGCTCTCGCCTGGCTCGAGTTCGATGTAACTCCTGAGCCCGTACGCCGTTGACGCCACAGGAACGACCATGACGAGCCCCCCTGGTCCGTTGTTCATGATGTCTGTAGACACCACGACGCCAGATCGGAAAAAGCCGGGTTCGTGGCCACTGGGCTGACCTAGGTCGACGTGGTGAATATCTCCTCGCCAGATCAAGCCAACGGGTCCCATTCGTGACGCTCGGCCGTGTATGACGCCCACTTTTGTGGATCGGCTCGTAGCCGTTGGTAGTCATCATTCAATCCCCGCAAGAAGTCCTGGCGCTAAGGCTTCGATCGCTGTGTGCAGCACATCGATGACGGTGGTTTGGTGCTCCTTGGCGAGGGTCTGCAGTCGCTCCGAATCCGGACGACGCACCCGAACAGTTGTGGTTTCCTCGGCAGCCATCCATAGATTGATGGCGATATGTAGACCATTTCCTCCACTGCGACTCATCGGGGTACGTCCAGCACAGAGCCCGCCAATGCGATAACCACCGGCACGACGGTCGTCAGGATGAACGCAGGCAAAAACGCCAAACCAAGCGGCAGCACAAGGCGCACCGAGAGCCGTGCGGTGTCGTTCTCAACCCGAGCCAAGGCGTCGCGGCGCATGTCCAGGGCAGCGGCACTGAGCAGTTCCGAGGGCGCAACCCCACCACGAGCCGCCAGAACCAAAGCACGTTGCGCCGGCTCCCAGCGTGGGGGAGCCTTGGCCCAAGCGGCTTCATCGTGCAAACCCCATGCCATTGCTGCGGCTACCGCCGACAACTCAACCCCGGCGTCCCCCGGAGTTGAGGCAGCGACCTGTCGAAGGGCGGGTTGCAACCCGGCACCTCCGCGCAGCGCCAACGCAACGTGGTCGAGAACCTCCGGCAGATCAGGTTCGTCGCCACCAACTGGATCTTGGGAGCGTCTCGCTTTCGAGCGTCGAAGGTTCCATGGGGCGGTGCCGCCTGGCCACACCAGCACAGCGCAGGCAATCAATCCGGCAGCAAGGGCCGTGCCCCATTGGCTCATCGCACCGCTTTTGCGACGCCGGTGATCATGCGGTTGACCAACCATCGGCCAGCCAGCAGCAAGCACACCCCCACCAAAGCGGACGCCAGCGCGATGGGTGACCCGTAGAGCGTCACCGGATCGATGCCCAACATCAGGGCGATGCCCACGCCCCCAAGAGGCAAAGCGCTCAGCAGCGCGCAGGTCGCACGAGCGCCCGCGGTGGCCGAGTCCAATCGCTGGGCCAGAACCGTGCGCGCCCGAGATGTGCTCGCAGTCGTGGCTACGGCTTCGGCCAGGGGGCACCCCAACCGTTCGCTAATCAACCAGGCGCGCGCCAGCGAGGCGAGGTCGCGTTGGCCCTCACTGCGGGCCACCCGCAGCCAAGCCCCACCCAATGGCCTTCCCTCGCGCGCCGCTTCGATGACAGGAGCCAAGGACGAAACAAGCGAAGGTTCGGCGCCGTGTGCCGCCATTTTTAGGGATTCTTCAGGTGTGAGGCCCGCTGCCAGGCTGGCGCGGAGCCCGTCCAAGAGCGGCAACACATCGGCTCCGGATGAGGACCGGGGGCGCACACGACGCAGCCACGCCCTCGGGCCGCGCGGGCGCGCAGTAGCCAATTGAGCCATGACGGCTGCGGCCGCATCTGCTCTCACGCTCCCGCGCGTGGGCCACAGCGCGATGGCCACCAAGCACAGCAGCGCCGCATAGATTCCGGCCGTTCCGGGGTCAACGGTCATCGCTGCGCCCGAGCCCTGATGAGGCCGGCCAGCTCTGCTCGAGCCGCCCCGTCGACATACCGATCGCCGACTCTGCGCACGGCACTGGTCACGACAACCCGGCCATCGACCCTGTTAACGATGGCCACCTCTTCAAGGCGCCGCGCCGTATCCCGCCGGTCTAGATGCAGCACCACCTGGACCGCAGAGGACAACTGTGTGTGCACGGCGCCGGGGCTCAACCCCGCCAGCGCCCCGAGCGCTTCGAAGCGCGACACCACATCGGCAGCCGAGTTGGCGTGGATCGTGCCGCACCCGCCCTCATGGCCCGTGTTCATTGCCGTCATCAGCTCGCGGACCTCCGGCCCTCGGGCCTCCCCCAACACGACGCGATCTGGGCGCATCCTCAACGACTGCCGGAGCAAAGTGGTCAAGGCGATCTCGCCTCGGCCCTCGACATTCGCCGCTCGACCCTGAAGGTGAACGACGTGCGGGTGACTCAGCGCCAACTCACGGACGTCCTCGACCACAACGATGCGCTCCGCGCTCGGGACATGGGCCAGCAAAGCCGCAAGCAGGGTGGTCTTCCCGCTGCCGGTGCCGCCGCTCACGACGAAAGCGAGTTTGCTGCGGACGATCTCCTCCAGCAGCGACTGAGTCGCGGCGTCGAACATGCCCCACTCGCACAGTGTCGACAGTGTCGGCGGCACGCGACGCGGAATCCGCAGGCTGATGTGCGCGGCCCCATCGACCAGTGGGGGCAGCAAGGCGTGCAGACGCACCCCACCCGGAAGCAAACCGTCGACGTATGGCGCAGCGTCGTCGAGTCGTTGACCGGCCAGGGCCGCGAGACGCACAGCAAGGCGACGCAGCGCCGCTTCGTCAGCAAACGCCACGTCGGCGCGCTCCAAACCATCGCCTCGGTCCATCCACACGCCAGCTGCGCCATTCACCAAGATGTCGGTCACACGCTCGTCGGAGGCCACCACCTGCAACGGCCCCAGACCCAGCACTGCACTCCCGAGGGCCCGCTCAGCGTCGGCCATCCCCTCCGATCCCAGGCGGACCCGTTGAGCCGCAGAGATCCGAGCAACAGTGTCGGCGGTCGGCACGTGGCCACGCTCGATCTCACGCTGAATGAGGGAGTCGCTCAGACTCATGCTGCCCTAGCCCACCCAAGGATGTCGCCGAGCAACTCGTCGCTCAGTTTCGCCGTGGGACCCGACCTCCCCCCGACCGGCTCACCCCGGGTCAGCGCGGCCTCCACGCCAGCATCTCGTGGCATCGCTCCCAGGATGGGCAGGCCCAAGGTTGCCGCGGCCCGGTCTCGGTCGACCTTTCCGGCGCTCTCGCGCAACACTGCGTGCACTCGCGGCTTCCCCATCACCTGCGGTGACGATCCTGGGAGAAGGCGTGCCTGGGCGTGGCGTGAAACCATCTCGACCAGTTCGAGAACCACTGCCGCAGCTGCCATCTGACGCACCCCATAACCGCATACCAAAACGATGTCGTCGCACAATCCCCACCAGGTGGCTGCGCCGTCAGCCTCAGCACCGGGAAGGTCGATCACGCTTAGATTCGCGGCCTGGGTCAGCGCAAACGCAATGGCTAGACCGTGATCGGCGAGTGCGCGCGAGGGCACCCGATCCCACGAAAGCACGCGACACTCCCCCACTGAGGGCACATCCTCCAGCACCGCGCGCGCATCAATCTCCCCACGCACCGATGCGAGGTCGGGCCAGCGGAGCCCCGGCTCCGTATCTAAACCCAGGCACACGTCCACGCCGCCACCATGCGGGTGGGCATCGATAAGCAACGACGCGAGACCGTTGCTAGAGGCGCGAACTGCCAGTGCCGCAGCCAAGGAACTGGCCCCTAACCCGCCCGTTGCTCCGACAACACCAATAACGGGCCGAGGCCAAGCACTGGTGTTCAGCTGCCTGGACCTCTTGCCCTGCCACAGATTCATGACCTGACTATGAGCCGGACACCGGCGGAACGAGCCGCGGTCTTCTTCACCTGTGGATAATCGGTAAGACAGGTGCCTGATGTGGATAACCGACGAAGCGGAAGTAAGGGACGGCCCCCGCTGGGGGGGGTAGCGGGGGCCGTCGACGCTCCAGACCTTGGGGGGTGGGCTGGAACGCCCGCGCTCAACCCCGAGGGGGAGCACTAGAATAATTGTGCCTTCAATGACCTCCAGGTGCAAGTATCTAGGTCATCTGGCGTTGACAAAGAACATCTAGGTAGGGCCAACCCGGAAAGCAGGGGCAAACCCTCAGCTCAACCGGCCCGCCATCACGGCGTCTGATATGTCATGGCCGACGACCGCGCCATGCGTCACCGCCTCAGCACAATGCACCAGCCACAAGCCCACCCCGCGCTGCCCGCCCTCGACATATGCCGTCAGGGCACCACGATAGGACGCCCCCATCCCGACGGCATGGCCCGCCTCGACCACCGCAATACCGGTCGGGTCCAAACCTGCCTGCTGCAACACCACACGCTCCAGCGATCGAGCCACCAGCGCGTTCCCGGCCACAAAAGGCCTGGTGGCGACGATTTCTGCGTGAATCAGGGCGGCCAGCAACACTGTTGGCCCGGCCCCGTCACGCACCGACCTCATCAAATCGGCGATCCCGGACAACCGCTCACGCATCGCCTCTCCGGTGGGTGCCGGAGCCAGCTCCACCCACTCCACGCACTCCTCGTCGGGCAAACGTGGGCGACCAACCTGCGACGCCGGAAGTAGCGGAGCGGCCGCTGCCACGTGCAGCCCGGCCAACACCTGCATCGGGGAGGCCAGCGAGCGCTGCGTGATCTGTTCACCGGCCGCCGTGGCCTGGATGGCGGCCATCATCGTGCGCCACATCGGGTCCAGCGTCTCGGGGGGCTTCTGCGCGCCACGCATCACGTCCCGCACTAACGGCAGGCTCAGCCGGCTCCCGGCGACCTCGGCACCTTCCAAGTGGGCACTCGCCACCGCACCACGCACCCGCGATTCCGCCGCCGCCTCGGGGATTCGGCGACGCAGCGCGTGGTGCCAACGCAGCTCTTCGCACGCTTTACGCGCCTGCGCGGCTGCGTCCTGCACGCCGGGCAAACGCAATAGGTCCGTCAATCGGCTAGGGACGGCAGCAAAGCTCACCGGGTCAGTCTCTCCTCTTGAACTATGCGCGCGCACGCTGTTGAGTGGGATGGTCCGTTAATTCTTCTCAGGAGGCACCGTGACCGAGGCAACCCTGTCCAATCTCTCGCACGAGGAACGACTCTTCCCGCCCAGTGACGAGTTCGTGGCGCAGGCCAACGGCACGACAGCGTTATACGACGCAGCGGCCAGTGATCGAGAAGGCTTCTGGGCCGATCAGGCCAACGATCTCCTGACGTGGGACACCCCCTTCACGCACACGCTGGACTGGTCGAACGCCCCAGTCGCCCGGTGGTTCGACGGTGGCAAGCTCAACGTCTCGCTTAACTGCGTGGACCGTCACGTCGAGGCGGGCAACGGTGACCGCGTAGCCATTCACTTCGTCGGCGAGGAAGGCGACACCCAAGACCTGACGTATGCAGACCTGCACGAGCAGGTGCAGCGCGCCGCCAATGCACTTATCGACCGTGGAGTACAGACCGGCGACCGGGTGGCGATCTATCTCCCAATGATCCCTGAAGCAGCCATCGCCATGCTGGCCTGTGCCCGCATCGGTGCCCCGCATTCGGTTATCTTCGGGGGCTTCTCAGCCTCTGCGCTGCGTACACGGATCGCCGACGCGCAGGCCAAGGTCGTTATCACCGCAGACGGCGGCTACCGCAAGGGCAAAGCGTCGGCCTTGAAGCCAGCTGTCGATGCCGCCGTGGACCCTGAAGGCGGAGAGAGCACGGTGACGTCGGTCCTGGTGGTGAAGCGCACGAAGGGAGACGTCGACTGGCACGAAGGCCGTGACGTGTGGTGGCACGACGCCCTCGAGGCGGCGTCGCCAACCCACGAACCGGAGTCCTTTGACTCCGAACACCCCCTCTTCATTCTCTACACCTCAGGCACCACCGGTAAGCCCAAGGGCATCTTTCACACCACCGGCGGGTATCTCACCCAAGCTGCCTTCACCAGTAAGTACGTGCACGACATAAACCCGGAGAAGGATGTGTATTGGTGCACTGCCGACGTCGGCTGGGTCACCGGGCACTCCTACATCGTCTACGGACCGATGGCCCTGGGCGCAACCCAGGTCATGTACGAAGGAACCCCAGACACCCCGCACCAGGGTCGCTGGTGGGAGATCGTCCAAGATCTCGGCGTCACCATCTTCTACACCGCCCCTACGGCCATCCGCGCGTGTATGAAGTGGGGTGAGCAGATCCCCGCGAAGTTCGACTTGTCCTCGCTCAAGCTGCTCGGGTCGGTCGGCGAACCCATCAACCCCGAAGCCTGGATGTGGTACCGCCGGGTCATTGGAGGCGACCGTTGCCCGATCGTGGACACCTGGTGGCAGACCGAGACCGGGGCCATCATGATCAGCCCGTTGCCCGGCGTGACGCCGACCCGCCCGGGGTCCGCGCAACTCGCGATACCTGGGATCAGCGTCGACGTCGTCAACGACGCTGGTGAGTCGGTGCCGGACGGATCGGGCGGCTATTTGGTCATCACCAAGCCGTGGCCCTCGATGCTGCGCGGCATCTGGGGCGACGAGCAGAGGTATGCCGATACGTACTGGTCGCGCTTCGAGAACACCTACTTTGCCGGTGACGGGGCAAAGAAAGACCAAGAGGGGAACATCTGGGTGCTGGGTCGAGTCGACGACGTCATGAACGTCAGCGGCCACCGCCTATCCACCACAGAGATCGAATCCGCCCTGGTCTCTCACCCCTCGGTCGCTGAAGCCGCGGTCGTGGGAGCAGCCGACGATATGACCGGTCAAGCGGTCTGCGCGTTTGTGATCCTGCGCTCTGAGGCGGCCAACGCCAGCACGGAAAAGGACGACGATCACGCTGAGATCGTGAAGGAGCTGCGCGCTCACGTCGCTAGCGAAATCGGTGCCATCGCCCGACCCCGCCAGGTCATGATCGTGGCCGAGCTGCCGAAGACCAGATCTGGCAAAATCATGCGCCGCCTACTCAAGGATGTGGCCGAAGACCGCGACGTCGGAGACGTTACGACGCTTGCAGATTCGACCGTTATGGATAAAATCAAGCAGGGTCTTTCGAATGAGTGAAAGATTTTGCCAAACCTTGACCGTCCATAGGGTCAATACACATGTGGCCTCAGGCATGATTGTCATATCGACGCGGCGCGACGCATTGCGATGCGCCCCTGGCTGTCACGGGACCAGGTAGTCGATAGGTGCCCGCCCGGCACTAACAGGGGGTGCCGGGCGGGCACCAGTACTTTTTAACAGGCCGGCCCGGATCCCCGACTGCATACGGCGTAGTGACGGGATACAGTTCTGGCCATGTCTACTACGCAGACCCCCTCGACGAACGATGAGCGCACCATCGGTCAGCTTGTCGCCGATGCCTCCGCGGACGTGTCGGCCATCGTCCGCAGCGAAGTAGAGCTCGCGAAGGTCGAGATCAAAAACGACGTCGTCCACGCAGGTAAAGGCGTGGGTCTGTTCGCCGGCGCGGGTGTGCTCGGTGCCTACGGCTTCGGTGTGCTCCTGCTGGGGCTCGCCTGGGTTATCGCCATCTGGTTGCCCGTCTGGGCCGGCCTGCTGATCGTTGCCGGTGTCCTGTTCCTCATTGCCGGGATCCTGGCGCTAGTCGGCAAGGGTCAAATCGGCAAGGTCAAGGGCAAGCCCGAGAAGGCCATTGAGAACGCACAAAAGACGGTTGCGGCCGTCAAGCCCAGC
>JBBSVB010000107.1:0-8122 GCA_038233875.1 Actinomycetales bacterium
TGGGCTGCACGTGGCTCGGGCCGTCGCTGAGTCGATGGGCGATCCCGCTGGGTTGGGGCCGGTCGTTCCTGGTGCACCCAGTGGCTCGGCAGTGCGCGAGGCGGTGGCCAACCTCGATCAACACGGCGTGGCCATTCTCAACGCGCTGACCTGGGGCCCCGCGGTGGGCATGCTGTCCCACGATCCCGATCCGGCCCCGGGGTCGCTGAGCGCCTCCGGCCAGTGGCTGGTCGAGCACGGGTTCTTGCAACGCATCGACAGCTCACACGTGACGCTGCCCCGTCAGGTGGCCCTCGTGTTGCGAGAAGGGCTGTTGCACCACAAGCCGGCGCTCGGCATGCCAACCCCGCGCGAAGACTCCCGTGTCGTCGATGCCGACGTTGTCGACGCAGCGGTGGGCGGTCGGGCGGCCGAACTGTTGGTGCTCACCGCTGAGGTCATCGACGTCTGGGGCACCACGCCGCCTCGGGTGCTGCGGACCGGCGGCCTAGCGGTGCGCGACCTCAACAAACTCGGTGCCCATCTGGAGATCAGCACCAGTCAGGTCGCATGGCTGCTGGAGGTCATGCACAGCGCGGGGCTGATTGCGCGCGACGAGAGCGGCACCGGCAGCGACACCTGGATGCCCACGGGCGAGGCCGACGACTGGGCCGAGGCTGACCCCGGCGCGCGGTGGGCAGCCTTGGCGAGCGGATGGCTGACGACCGCTGCGGCACCGTCGCTGGTCGGCAACACCGAGGCGGGTCGGATCAACGTGCTCTCGACGGAGACGTCGTGGCCCGCCGGCCGACAATTACGTCGCGATGCACTGCGTTCGCTGACCCACCTTGCGCCCGGGAGTGCCCCTGACGAGGACGAAGTCACCGACCTCCTGCGCTGGCACCACCCCATGCGTATGCAGCGTGCTTCGGCCTCCGGTAACAGTCCCCGCGTCGCCGTGGTGCTGCGTGAGGCCGAGTGGGCCGGCGTATTGGGTCGAGGGGCGCTGAGCAGTCCCGGCCGGTTGGTGTTGGAGCAGCTGCTCGAGGGATCCGGCACTGGGGTCACGGGGGGCGGCCCAGCGGCGGCAACTATGGGACGTCACATCCCGGCTGCCGTGGACCACGTGTTGCTGCAGGCGGACCTGACGGCCATCGCACCTGGGCGTCTCGACGGCCCAGCGCAGTCGGTGATGCGCCTGCTCAGCGATGTCGAGTCACGCGGCGGCGCCACGGTCTATCGCCTGACCGAAGCCACGTTGCGCCGCGCCCTTGACGCGGGGTGGTCCGCCGACCGCGTTCTGTCCGAGTTGTCCACGATCAGCCGCACTGGGATCCCGCAGCCTCTCGAATACCTCGTCCGTGACGTCGCCCGACGCCACGGGGTGGCACGAGTGGGCTCTTGCTCGGCCTACGTCAGGTCCGACGACGAGGCGCTCCTGGACAGGGTCCAGTCCGACCGAGCGCTCGCCATCTTGCAACTGCGCCGCATCGCCGCGACGGTGCTGATCAGCCCGGTCGCCGCCACGACCGTGCTCGATGTCCTGCGGGAAGAGCAGTACGGTCCGCTGGCCGAGGGCCCCGACGGCGGCGTCTCGTTGGCCCCGGGTCGCTATCACCGCACCACCAAACGCACCCGACCAGCCGTCACGGTCAGCGCCTTGGAGCCGGCGATCGCGGACCAGATCGTGGCGTCGATGCGCCACGGCGAGACGGTCCGCGACCAGCACGAGGTGGCCGACCGCGAAGGACGAGTGCACAGCACCGACCCCGTGGTGACGTCTTCGCTGTTGCGCGAAGCTGCCGCCGAGTCGATGGCGGTCTGGGTCGGTTACGTCGACGATGTGGGCGGGGTCCAGCAAATGCTGATCCGCCCGCACCGGATCGAAGCGGGTCGAGTGCGCGCCACGGTCGGCGATAGCGACCGGGCTCGCACCCTCCTGCTGCACCGCATCACCGGAGCACGCCCCGCGACCTAAAAGATGCGGACCCGGTCGGCCGGGTCGAGCCACATGCCGTCGCCAGGCTTAACGTCGAAGACGTCGTGGAACGCGTCGACATTGCGCACCGTGTTGCCGCGCAGGTCAGCGGGAGCGTGCGGGTCAACCGCAATCAGTCGCTTGGACTCTTCAGGACGAGCCTTGCCACGCCACACCTGCCCCCAGCCCATGAAGAAGCGCTGCTCGCCGGTCCAGCCGTCGATCTCACTGTCACTGCCACTGCATCTGTTGTCACCATCGGCCTCGGCATCGACCGACAAGCGGTATGCCGACAGGGCTAGTTCAATGCCGCACAAGTCCCCGATGTTCTCGCCCACGGTCAGCCCGCCGTTCACGGTGATGTCGGGCACCTCACGCGGCGACAACGTGTCGAACTGGGCGATCAACTGCTGCGACCGCGTGTCGAAGGCCGCGCGGTCGTCTTCGGTCCACCAATCGGTCAGTGATCCGTCGCCCGCATAACGCGAGCCCTGGTCATCGAACCCGTGGCCGATCTCGTGGGCGATCACTACGCCGATGCCACCGTAATTGACCGCGTCGTCGGCGTCGACCGTAAAGAACGGAGGCTGCAAAATGGCCGCCGGGAAGACGATCTCGTTGAGCATCGGGTGGTAGTAGGCGTTCACCGTCTGCGGGGTCATCAGCCACTCGTCGTGGTCGATGGGCTGCCCGAGCTTGGCCAAGTCGCGGTCGGACTCGAACTCATTGCCGCGTAGCACGTTAGTCCACAGCGCGTCGGGGTCCACCTCGAACGTGGAGTAGTCCCGCCACTGCGGAGGATGGCCGATCTTGGGGCGGAAGGCCGCCAACTTCTCCAGGGCGCGCTCCTGAGTGGCCGCGCCCATCCACTCCAATTCGCCGATGCGGCGGCGGAATGCCTCGATCACGTTCTCGACCAGGATCTCCATCCGCTCACGGGCCTGCGGCGGGTAGTGCTTGGCGACGTACATCTGACCTGCGGCCTCACCGAGCAAGCCCTCGACCAGGCCTACTCCGCGCTTCCATCGGGCCCGGATCTGCGGGGTCCCGCTCAGCGCCCTGCCTCGGAAGTCGAAGGCGGCCTGCACAAAGTCGTCGCTGAGGTAGGACGCGCTGGCGTCCAACACCCGGATCGCCAACCACGCCTGCCAGTCGGCGATCGGCACCTCGGTCAGGGCTTGTCCCATGGCCGTCAACACGTCGGGTTGGCGAGCCACGACATGCCCCAGCACGTGAGGATCGGCACCGATACCCTCGCCCCACGCCGACCAATCCCATCCGGGCGCTGCCTCGGTCAACGCCTGAGCCGAGAGCTTGGTGTAGGACTTCACGGCGTCACGGGTGGTCACTCGATCCCAGTGGTGGCTGGCGATGCGCTCCTCGAGGGCGTAGACGCGATCCACCGCGTCATCGCCGAAGTCGAGGCCAGCTTCGGCGAGCGCCGGGGCAGCCAACTCGAGCACAGTCGAGAGATAGGTGCGGTATGCCGCGCGGGCGTCTTCGTGCTCATCCTCGCGGTAGTACGCCTCGTCGGGCAGCCCCAACCCGCCTTGGTGCAGGTACACGATGTAGTCCAGCGGGCTTCCCGCGTCGGCGGTCACCCACAGGTGAATCAGCCCGCTGATGCCGGCGCGCTGCATACCCCCCGAGACACGGCACACATCAGATGCGGTCTCGATGGCGGCGATGTCCCGGAACTGGGGCGCCAGCGGTAAGGCACCGAGTGCCGCGATGGTGTCGGTGTCCATGAAGCTCGCGAACAGTGCGCCGACCTTGCCCTCGACGCTGTCTAGGGACGGCTGCTTGGCCGCTGCTTCTTCGATCAGGTCGCGGACGTTGGTCTCGGCTTCTTCGCGGAGCAGATCAAACGAGCCGTAGCGGGCGCGGTCGTCGGGAATATGGGTGGTGGCTATCCAAGAACCGTTGACGTGGCCGAAGAGGTCATCCTGCGGGCGAACGTCGTGATCGATGGAAGTGCGGTCGATACCTGAGTGCATGCGCTCACCGTATGCGTTGCGACTGTCCTCAGCCTGCCAAAGATCATCGAGTCTGTGGATTGTCGCAGTGCGGTCCGCTAGGTCGGGATAGCGCCCAGGGCCCGGACCACGCGACTTGGTGTCGGGCGGCCCAACTCGTTCGCCATCCACATACTCGTCGCGACGAGGGCGTCAAGGTCTACTCCGTGCTCGATGCCGAGCCCCTGCAAGGCCCACACCAAATCCTCCGTCGCCAGATTGCCGGTGGCCGACTGGGCGTAAGGGCACCCACCGAGACCCCCAGCGGAGGCATCTACCACGCGCACACCCTGGGCAATAGCTGCCATCGTGTTGGACAGCGCCTGACCGTAGGTGTCGTGGAAATGCACGGCGATCCGATTTGCCCCGATGCCCGCCGCCTCCAGCGCGTTCAACAGCGCCACCACGTGACCAGGAGTGGCGACGCCGATGGTGTCGCCTAGGCAAAGTTGATCGGCACCGAGGTCCATCATCGCCGAGCAGACGTCAACCACCTGGGCCGCCGGCACCGGCCCCTCCCATGGGTCGCCGAAACACATAGACACGTAGGCCCGCACCCACACCTCGGAGTCCCCCGCGCGACGCACGACCGGGGCAAACATCGTGAGCGATTCGGCCACCGACCGGTTCAGATTGCGCTGGGCAAACGTCTCGGTGGCACTCCCGAAGATGGCCACCGACGTCACTCCCGCCTCCAGCGCCCGATCCAAGCCGCGCTCGTTGGGCACCAGAACGGGCCGACGCCCGGCAACGGCCAGCGGCCCCAGAGCGGCCAAGACGTCTTCGGCGTCGCCCAGTTGCGGCACCCAGCGCCTCGGCACGAACGAGGTCAACTCCACCGTGTCCAACCCGGCGTCGATGAGCCGGGTGATGAACTCGACCTTCGTCGCCACCGGAAGCGCCGTGCTCTCGTTTTGCAAGCCATCGCGCGGGCCTACTTCGTAGATCGTGACGCGACTCGGCATACCCTGTAGGGCGGTCACCATCGGCAGCGATTCGGTCATCTCTTCACCCTCCCACCAGCGGGTCGTCATGGCCAACGCCACCGGGGCCGCACACTGGGTACCGGCGTAAACCAGTCGTGTTAACGTCACTCGCTCATCACCATCGATAGGACTCTGAAGAATGCGCCGAAGTATTGCGACCGTTGCCCTCCTGCTCGCCGCCACCACGGCCTTGTCTGCCTGCGGGTCGGGTGACGATGACGATGCAGCACAAGACTCGACTGCGGTTTCCGCAGGAGTCGACGATGCCTCGGCCACCTCTCAGGGCCCGGGCGCACTACCTACCGCCGACGTCGAAGGCGTGCCGGAGGTGGTGGCGACGGTCAACGGTGAGGACATCACCCGTGACATGTTCGTCGAGACCTATGAGGGGCAGTTCCAGCAGGCATCCTTGACGGCCGCACAAAGTGGTGCCCCGGTCGACCAGGCCGCACTTAAAACGCAGACGTTGGACAGCATGGTGGGCAGTTTGCTGTTGGTCCAGGCTGCGGACGAGGCTGGAATCACCGTCACGGACGAGCAGATGGAAGCCGATCTGCAGGAGTTGGCCGAGCAAAACGGCGCAGCATCAATCGACGAATTCTTGACTCTGGTCCAGGGCCAGGGATTCACCGAGGACCAGGTCCGCGAAGAAGTCGAGAAGAAGGTCAAGATCGAGGGCTACATTGAGGCTGAAGGTGATGTAGAAAAGCCGACCGAGCAGGACGCGCGCGACCTCTACGACACCGTGGCTGAGCAGCAGCCTCCGAGCGAAGATGCTGCCGCCCAGACCCTGCCGCCGTTCGAGGATGTGCGGGCCGAGCTCGAGCAGCAGTTGGACCAAGAGGCTCAGTCCAAGGCCGTCGAAACACTGCTAACCACGCTGCGCGAGAAGGCTGAGATCACCGAAAACCTGTAGAAATCATTAGCACCACAGCGATGGGCGGCACCGGGCAACCAGTCCCGCCCATCGCTGTAGCGGTCTTATGATGGGTGAGTTAGTAGGGCCGCAGGACCAAGGCGGTCGCAATCGCTGCCATGACGGCCTCGTCGCCCTTGTCTTCGGCCGACCCAGGTAGACCCGCGCGGTCGAGGGCCTGCTGCTCGGTGCCGCACGTCAACAGACCGAACCCGATCGGCAGGCCGGTCTCGACGCTGAGATTGCTCAACCCTTGCGTCGCGGCCGCACAGACGTATTCAAAGTGCGGCGTCCCGCCGCGGATCACCACGCCGAGCGCCACGATCGCGTCGAACTTGCCCGAGCGGGCCAACCGCGCGCAGGCCACCGGCAACTCAAAACTGCCCGGCACTCGCACCTCGTCGACGCGGGCAACCCCGGCGCGTTCCAAGGCTGCCGCCGCGCCTGCGCGCAGACCATCCATGACCTCTGCGTGCCACGACGCGGAGACCACCGCCACACGCAAACCGGTGCCATCAACGCTCACCGTGGGTGCACCTGCTCCGCTCATGACAGTCTCCTCGAGTCTTCGCTGGTGGGGCTTTGTCCGGCACGGTAGGCCACGATGTCGGCCACGGACAACACCGGCAGCACGAACGATGCGCCAAGGGCCCGCACGGCGTCGCCGCGCAACATCTCGCCTTCGTCGTCGACCAACTCGGCGATCGCGGCCACGGGGGTCAGGCCGGCGAGTTCGCACAGCTCGACGGCAGCTTCGGTGTGGCCTGGGCGCTCCAGCACTCCACCGGGTCGAGCGCGCAGCGGGACGACGTGGCCGGGCCGGATCAGGTCGGTCGCCACCGATTCCGTACTGCCCAGGATGTTGATGGTGTGGGCGCGGTCCGTGGCGCTGATCCCGGTGGTCACACCCTGAGCGGCGTCGACCGTGATGGCGTATGCCGTTCGTAACGGGTCTTCGTTGGCCTCCACCATCAGTGGCAGGTCGAGGCGGTCGGCCCAGATTTGCGGCATCGGCACGCAGATATATCCCGACGTATGCCGAATCGTCCAACCCATCCAGGCTGGCGTGACCGTCGCGGCGGCGAGGATGACGTCGCCTTCGTTTTCGCGGTGCGCGTCGTCGAGCACGAGCACCGGTCGTCCGTCGCGCAGCGCTTGGAGGGCTGAGGCTATCGAGTCGTTCATCGGGGTCCACCGCTCATCAGTCGTTCCACGTATTTGGCGAGCACATCCACTTCGACGTTCACTCGATCTCCGACGGCGCGACCCCCCAGAGTGGTCATCGCGAGCGTGGTCGGAATGAGTGAGACCGAAAAAGTAGCGGGACCGTGCGCGCCCTCCTCGCCGTGCTCGCTCTGGTCGTGCAGATCACTGACCGTCAGCGACACTCCGTCGAGAGTGATCGAGCCCTTCGCGACGACATACCGAGAGATCTCCGGGGGCAACGAGAAGGTCAGGACCTCCCACTTTTCGCCAGGGTCTCGGCTGATCAGGGTGGCGGTGGTGTCGATGTGGCCTTGGACGACGTGGCCGCCGAAGCGGCCGTCGCTGCGCAGCGCACGCTCCAGGTTGACCGGTGAGCCGACGACGAGGTCGCCGACACTGCTGCGGGAAAGAGTTTCGGCCATCACGTCGGTGGTGAACTCACCCTCGCCGCTGTGAGTGTCGCCGAGGTCGGTGACGGTCAAACACACCCCGTTGACGCTGATCGAGTCGCCGTGACGTGCGTCGCTGGTCACGACCGCAGCCTTTATGCGGAGCCTGGCCGAGTCGGCGAGGTGCTCAATGGCGACCACAGTGCCTTGCTCTTCGACAATTCCGGTGAACACGGGTGATCAGTCCTCCTGCTGGTGACGTGTGGGGTGGTGCTGCGAGGGGTGGCTATAGGCGGGAAAGGCAACGACACGCAGGTCTGGGCCGATCTGCGTGACGTCGTCGATGGTGAGGCGGGCGATGTCGTCCATGGAGGCAATCCCTAGGTCGCCGACCGCAGCGGCACCCGACCCGAGCAACGCCGGGGCGAGGTAGGCCACGACCTCATCGACATACTCGGCGCGCCACATCGCGGCGGCCAAGGTGGGGCCGCCTTCGAACAGCACCCGACGCACCCCGGCGGTCTTCAGACTCGCCAGCACCTGCGTCAGGTCGTGGGAACGCAGATGCAAGGCTGGCTCGAGGCCGTCAGCCCCGTCAGCCGTGCCCGCAAGCAGGCGTGCCCCATCGGGCAGATCCCGATCGCCGACCACCA
>JBBSVB010000108.1:0-8032 GCA_038233875.1 Actinomycetales bacterium
AAGGTTACGCTCGACCTTGCGTCAGGCCGCATCCACGGGCTTCTCGGCCGCAATGGAACGGGCAAAACCACCCTCATGGCGACGTTGGCCTCATTCCGCGCGCCCCACCGCGGCTCGGTGCAGATCGACGGCCACGACCCCTTCGAGGACGAGCTCCTCATGGCGGGCATCTGCCTCATTCGCGAGAGCGGCGATATCTTCGACGATGAAACCGCCTCGACCACCCTCGACATCGTGCAGCGATCGGCTCTTGGCGCGGTCATCGGCTTGGCCTCTCGCGCTCCGCTGACGATGTTCGACGAAGTGCACCTGGGGATGGACGCCCCCACTCGCCAACAGTTCTACGACGAATTGATCGCCGATTTTGCTGAGCGACCCCGCACCATCATCCTCGCGAGCCATCTGATCAGCGAGGTGGAGTCCTTCCTCGAGACGGTCACCATCCTGGCCGGAAAGACCATCTTGCTCAGTGACGAGTCGGATCGACTGCGAACGCAGGGGATCACCTTGACGGGCCCCACAGCAGCGGTCGAACGCATCTGCGCAGGCCACACCATCGTCGGCCATGAGACCTTGGACCAACCCGTGAGGTCACCCTCTTTGAGGAAGTCGCCCCGGCCGCGGTGCGGGCGGCGCAGGAAGCAGGAGTGAGCGTCGACCCAGCCCCTCTTCAGGACTTATTCATCCATCTCACCAAGGAGCCGGCATGACTTCCATGACCGTCACCGCTGCGCAGGCAAGGGCCACACCCCCGTGGCGGCTGGTGGCTCGACAGGTCCTGATCGCCCTCCTGCAACGGGCCAGTTGGTTCTGGGGCGGTGCCGTGGTCATCGTCTGCGGGGTCCTCTTCACCATCAGCCGCTTCACCGAGATGTCGCTGTCGGTAATGCAGTTCGTGCATCAGGCTGCCCTCTAGTTCCAGTTCGCGATGGCCATCGGTGTCGTCGCGGTCTATCTGCCCGTCTACGTGGCCGCAGGCACCACTCGGCGTTCGTTCGTTCGGGGCGCGATGATCGCTGCTGCCGCCACGGCGGTCGGATATTCGATCATTCTGGCGACACTGTTGTTGATCGAAGGGCAGATCTACGGCGCGCTCGGCTGCTTCCACGGTGGGGATGACGCCCCGTCAGCAACGGTTCTGGCAGCCGGCCTCTGGCCCTACGTCGCCGGAACGATCCTGATCTTCACGGCCGGGACCATCAGCGGGCTCCTAGTGGGGGCCGCGTACTACAGGTGCGGTGCCTCACGTGGCACCTTGGCGCTACCGCTGACCTTGGCGTCACTGCTGCTGGTGTCGATGTTGGCGCGCACTTCAGTCAACCAATGGTCGCCCCTGGGCAGTTCAACCGGTGCGGGCGGCTGGTGGCAGCCGCTGACCGGGGTGGCACTTTTGATTGTGGCTGGCCTGGCTTTTCACCTGGTGGTCCGCCGGGTGCCCATTAGGTAGGTCAAAATCGCGACAGACAGCTCATCGAACGGCAGCAGACGCACCAGAATCGTCAAAAATCTGGTGCGCTTCCTGCGTTTCGAGCATCTTGGTTCGACGCAGGGGCCCGCGTTCAGTCAGCGGAGGCGGTAGTTGAGGTTTGTGATCGTGCGGCCGACCTCAAGGCCTTTGCGCTCAAAACGAGTCAGCGGGCGCAAGGGGGCAGGCTCGTCGGTGGCCAACTCGAAACGCTCGTCGGCGTCGAGCAGTTTACGCATCGCCGCTCCATAGGGAGCCCAGTCGGTGGCCAGACGCCACACTCCCCCAGGCTCGAGTACGCGCGAGACGCTGTCGGCCAGCACACGACCCACTAGTCGTCGATCTTGGTGGCGTCGCTTGGGCCACGGATCGGGAAAGTATGTCCAGACCTCGTGGACTGAGCCCGGCGGCAGCATCGTGGCCATCGCCAGGGCCGCGTCAGCCTCCACGAAGCGCACATTGCGCAGCGGATCGTGGCGCATCCGAGCCAGCGTTTGGCCAATCCCCGGACGCCAGACCTCCATGGCCAAAAAATCCCAGTCGGGTCGAGCCAAAGCCCCAGCACGGATGGCATCGCCCGAGCCTGGGCCGATCTCGATCACCAGCGGCGCAGCACGACCAAAAACACCGACAGCATCCAACCGGTATGCCGTATCGACGGTGGTGTCGTCGCCCTCACGAGCCCGTGGCACGGGGATCACAAACTCGGCGGACATCGCGTCGTATGCCGACTGGTGGCCGAGCGGCATACGGGAGCCTCGCCGGGTGAAGGACCGGATGCGCGAAACGCGACCCTCCGGGACCTCGACCTCCTGGCTCACTTCTTGGCTTTCTCGACCGCCGTCGGGTCTTGGGACAGCGCAGCGATGAAGGCTTCTTGCGGGACCTCGACGGTGCCGACCATCTTCATGCGCTTCTTGCCCTCTTTCTGCTTCTCCAGCAGTTTGCGCTTGCGGCTGATGTCACCGCCGTAACACTTGGCCGTGACGTCCTTGCGGATGGCCCGGATGGACTCGCGGGCGATGATCCGGGAGCCGATGGCCGCCTGAATCGGCACCTCGAACTGCTGGCGATTGATGAGCTCCTTGAGCTTGCCGACCATCATCACCCCGTAGGCGTAAGCCTTGTCTTTGTGCACGATCGAGGAGAACGCATCGACCTGCTCGCCCTGCAGCAAAATGTCGACCTTGACCAGGTCCGCCACCTGCTCGCCGTCGGGCTCGTATTCGAACGAGGCGTATCCACGGGTCTTCGACTTCAGGACGTCGAAGAAGTCGAAGACGATCTCGGCCAGCGGCAATGTGTAGCGCATCTCGACGCGCTCAGGCGAGAGGTAGTCCATCCCGCGCAGCGTCCCCCGACGCGTCTGACACAACTCCATGATCGACCCGATGTATTCACTCGGGATCAAAAGGGTGGCCCGCACGACGGGTTCGGTGACGTCGCCGATCTTGCCGGAAGGAAACTCACTCGGGTTCGTGACGTCGATGACGGAGCCGTCGTCCATCTTCACCATGTACTCCACGTTCGGCAGCGTGGAAATGAGCTCGAGGTTTGACTCGCGCTCAAGGCGTTCGCGGACGATCTCGAGGTGCAGCATCCCCAAAAAACCGACCCGGAAACCGAAGCCGAGGGCCACCGACGTCTCGGGCTCGTAGACCAGCGCAGCATCGTTAAGCTTCAGTTTGTCCAGCGCATCACGCAGCGTCGGGTAGTCCGAGCCGTCAATGGGATACAGACCGGAGAAGACCATCGGCCGAGGGTCTTTGTAACCCCCCAGAGCCTGCGTCGCCATATTCGAGGCGCCCGTGACGGTGTCGCCGACCTTGGACTGACGCACATCCTTCACACCCGTAATGAGGTAGCCGACCTCGCCGACGCCGAGCCCCTTGGACTTCATCGGCTCCGGAGACACCACGCCGATTTCCAGCAGTTCGTGGGTGGCCTTCGTCGACATCATGGCGATCTTCTCGCGTGGCGAGAGGTTGCCATCGATCACTCGCACGTAGGTCACCACACCCCGGTAGGTGTCGTAGACCGAGTCAAAAATCATGGCCCGAGGCGGCGCGTCGGCGTCGCCAACGGGGGCGGGCAGGTCGCGCACGATGCGGTCCAGCAGCTCGGTGACCCCTTGACCGGTCTTGCCCGAGACGTGCATGACGTCCTCGACATCGCAGCCGATCAGGTGGGCCAGCTCCTCGGCATACTTCTCGGGCTGGGCAGCCGGTAAGTCGATCTTGTTGAGCACGGGGATAATCGAGAGTTCGTTTTCCATCGCCAAGTACAGGTTGGCCAACGTTTGCGCTTCGATCCCCTGCGCAGCATCGACCAGCAACACGGCGCCTTCGCACGCAGCCAAAGACCGGCTCACCTCATAGGTGAAATCCACGTGCCCCGGCGTGTCGATCATGTTGAGCACGTATGCCGTCTCGCTCTTGTGCCGACCAGGGGCAACCGCTGCGGCGGTCGGGTCGGCCTCATCAATAACGGCCCACGGCATGCGCACCGCTTGGCTTTTGATCGTGATCCCGCGCTCGCGCTCGATGTCCATCCGGTCCAGATATTGCGCACGCATCGCCCGGTCATCGACCACACCCGTGATCTGCAACATCCGGTCGGCCAGCGTCGACTTGCCGTGGTCGATATGAGCGATGATGCAGAAGTTGCGGATGATCTCGGGCGGGGTGGCCGCCGGTTGCGGGGCAACGCGGGCAATAGGGGACACGCGGGCAAGACCTCGTCAGGCTCGTGGGGAGAATGAGTGAACTCCTGAGTCTGTCATGCCTGTCCGGAAGGCGACGCATCCCGTTCGTCGTGCCAGTGAGGTGTCTCGGTGGGTTCGTCGAACCATCGAGCCACCACCACGTCAGTCGAGGAGTGGGCCAAGATCGAAATCACAATGGTCAGTGCCACCAGGTGATAGATCTCGTCGGCAGCCACCAGCGGACTGTTGAGCACGATGAGGCCGTAGACCACCGACGCAAACCCCTTTGGCCCAAACCACATCGCGGCCGCTTGCTCGCGCGCACTCAACCCCGTTCCAAGGAAGCACGGAGCCAGGGCCAACGGCCGAGCGACGAGCAAAGCCAACGCGGCGAAGACCCACCCAGTCCAAGGAATCTCCAGCAGGAAGTCGACGGAAATTAACGCACCGAAAACTAAGAGCGCAAAGAGTTTGAGTAATTCCGCGATCAACTCGCCGAACAGTTCGAACGATTCCCGCTGACCTTGCCCGATCGTCGCCACTGTGATGCCGGCGGCAAAGGCCGCTAAGAACAGGTTGCCGTGAAAAGCCTCGCTGAGGGCATAGACCAAAAGCCCAATGGCAAAACCGTTGAGTGGGGCATAAATGGCAGAGGCCGAAAAGATGGGCAGCGCCTCTAACCGGATAGCAAGCCACGGAACTGCCACCCCGATAACCAAACCGACAACAATTTCCGAACTCAACTCCCCCACGTGAAGATCCCCCGAGCCTTCGGCGGTCGCCAGAAGAATCAAGACAAAGGGCAGAGCCAAGCCATCGTTGACCCCCGACTCCACATTAAGCAAATGCCGCAATCGACCCGGCACCTTCTTATTACCCACCAGAGCCGACGCGAACACCGGGTCGGTCGGCGCAAGAATGGCACCGATCAGGAGGGCCTCGTTCCACGCCAAACCCGCCACGAAATGCGCCAACGCCGCCGTGATCAGCAAGGTCAAGGGCAACCCGAAGGCGAGGGCTCGACCCGGAAGCCGCCACGCCGAGCGCACGTCCTTCCAGCCCACCTTCATGCCATCGGTGAACAACACGGCGAAGAGTGCGAGCTCAGCGCCCAGCGACACGACGCTATCCCCTGGCGACAACTGCACCCACTCGAAGGCACCCTGACCGACGACAAATCCCCCCACGAGGAAGATGACGGCAGTCGACATGATGGTCCGGTTGGAGCGCGCCGACAGCAGCACCGCCGCGAGCAGGATGATGGCAAAGGTCAACGTCAGGCTCACCGCTCAAGCATGACGGATAACCCACCCCAAGGCGACTGGATACGATGCGGCCATGGTCAACCGCTCGCTGTCCAAAGCCCTATCTATCACGTCAAACATTGTCCGGGAATTCGTCAAGCAGCGGTCGCAACGATCAAAGTCGGGTGTACCGACCGCTCGGCGGCCGCGCACAGCCGGGACTGCCGGCGGTGGGCAAAGAAGTGGCAGAGGGCATGCACGCGACCGAGGTTATGCAGGTGAGCGTGGGCAGACAGGTGCTTATGCAGGCGATTACGTCGGCGTACCCCCGATGTCGTATGCGCCAGTCAACGACGATTTGGCCGACCCCGGTGAAGTGGTGTGGACCTGGGTGCCCTACGAGGAGGACCACAGCCAGGGCAAAGACCGCCCCGTGCTCGTGATCGGCCGCAATGCGGGGCTACTTCTGGCCTTACAGCTCACCAGCCAAGACCACGACCAAGACGCCGAGCAGGAAGCGAGCCAGGGACGCTTCTGGATCGAGGTCGGCACCGGGGAGTGGGACCGAGAGCGCCGTCCCAGCGAAGCCCGAGTGGACCGTATCTTGCAACTCGACCCGAGCGGGGTGCGCCGCATCGGAGCAGTGCTGGCAGAGTCGGTTTTCGCCGAAGTGGCCGCCGAGGTCAAGCGCCGCGCCCGATAACTCGCACGAGAGGCACAAAAGCCTGCCCCCAAATGTCCTAAGACATTCAGGGGCAGGCTTAGTGTGTATCGATCACATGCCGCAGATGCGGCGGTCAATCACTCGCTGGGCGGGCTCAGGACCGTGTCGATCAGGTACACCGTGGCGTTGGCGGTCTGCACGCCACCACAGATGACTGCCGCGTCGTCGCCGACCATCAGGTTGTCAACGTCGCCAGTGATCTCAACGTCACCGCCCTGAACAGTCGTCTGCGTCGAGTCGGCGAGGTCAGCGGGGCTGATCTTGCCGGGCACGACGTGGTAGGTCAGGATGCTCGTGAGCAATTCGGCGTCCGTGCCCAAGGTTTCCACCGTCGCCGCGTCCAGCTTCTCGAACGCGGTGTCAACCGGCGCGAAGACCGTGAACTCATCGCCGTTGAGGGTGTCGACCAAGTTCACGTCGGGGTTGAGCTCACCGGAAACTGCGGCAGTCAGCGTCGTCAGCAACGGGTTGTTGCCAGCTGCAACGGCCACCGGGTCTTGCGCCATACCGGCAACGGAACCGTCACCGTCGGGAACTGCGGCGGCGTAGTCAGCGCAACCAGCGCCGACGAGCTCGGAGGTCGGGTCCATCGCTCCGGTTTCGCCAGCCATGTCACCGGTCTCGCCCGCCATGTCACCGGTTTCGCCCGCCATGTCGCCGGTTTCGCCCGCCATGTCGCCGGACTCCGTCGCCATGTCCTCGGTGGTCTCTTCTGCAGCTGCCGGAGTCGGCTCCGCTGCGGGGGTCTCCTCCTCGCCACCGCACGCTGACACCGTCAGCACGGAGGCCATCGCCACTGTAAGGAAAATCTTCTGAACGCGCATGATTGTGCCTTTCTATTGGGGGTCGTGGAGCCGGTCGGCTCAACTGACTTTCACCGTCACGTTGTGCCATCCGGTGGATCCGTTCGGAGCTATTGGCTCGCGATCGGAAGTTTGTGTTTCGCCTGTGGAGTCTGTCGCGCGGACTTCGATGCTGTGACTGCCAGATTCGGCTGGCCACGTCCACCGCCACGGTCTCCAGGTGTCGTCGCTGTCTGCGGTGGCAAGCTCTGCTTCTTCCCAGTCACCCTTGTCAACACGGACTTCAACCTCAGCAATGCCGCGATCTTGTGCCCAGGCCACCCCCGCCACCGTCACGTCGCCAGCGTCCAAGTTGGCGAACGATGCTGGGACGTCGATCCGCGAGGACAACTTGATCGGTGCCTCGGCGTCGTAGCCGCGGGTGCTCCAGTAGGCCTCAAAGTCCGCAAAGCGCGTCACCTCTAGATCCACGAGCCATTTGGTCGCCGAAACGTATCCGTAGAGTCCGGGCGTGACCATCCGCACCGGGAACCCGTGCTCGAGCGGGAGCGGCTCACCGTTCATGCCGAGGGCCACCAACGCATCGCGGTCGTCGGTCAAGACCGACAGCGGAGTCCCAGCAGTGAAGTCATCGGCGCTTGTGGACTTCACTGCGTCGGCACCGTCTTGCACACCCGCCTCTTCCAGCAGGTCGCGCATCAACACGCCCAGCCACGTGGCATTACCGACGTAACTACCGCCGACCGGGTTGGACACGCAGGTCAAGGTCACGCGCTTCTCCACGAGCCTGCGGTCGAGGAGGTCTTGAAAGCTGAGGTTGAGCTCGCGGTCGACCATGCCGTGAATGCGGAGGCTATAACCCTCCAGCGGCACGTCGGGCACCTGCAGCGCGGTGTCCACGCGGTAGAACTCAGCGTTGTCGGTGAGGTAGGGAGTCAGCCCGTCAACGTCTTCGAACGTCACACCGGCCGGCAACTCGGGAGCCTGCTGCGCAGGGCTAGGCAGGGTCAGTGCTTCTCGCGAGCCGAGTGCGGCTGCTCCGCAGAAGGCGCGAGTGACCACCCCACCGACAGCACCGGTCGCGGCAATGGT
>JBBSVB010000109.1:0-8009 GCA_038233875.1 Actinomycetales bacterium
GTGTGAGCCGTCAGATAGCCCCACCCCACCCGGAGGTTCTCACCATGTCCAGCACATCACCCCGTGTCACCAACCTCCGTGGTCAGTACACCTAGGGCGTTGGGTTGGCGTGTGGTGGCGACCATGAGCCGACACGACCTCACGCGGCGAAGCGGCTCAGATCAACATTTTCCTGACGCTCAACACGGAAGGATTCACCATGAAACTTCCCAACAGGCGGTTCCACCGCAGTAGTTCACCTGAACCATCTGGGCACCGACCCGTCGCAGCTGGGTCGAATCAAGTCCGGGCTACAAAAACGTGGGCTCAAGTTGTGCCGCCCCAGCGCGGGAACGACGCCAAACGATTGGCGACCAAAGCGCTTAGCTGGCGACCGTGGTCCAGACTGCACCTGCTGCGATCCCTAGGCCGACGCTGAGAGCTGCCGTCAATACGGCCAAACGAACGGACCAACGCCCAATCACCGACGTGTCAGGCGGGGAGTCGCTCTCGGAACGGAACGGTTGGGCGATCCACCGCAGGTAATAGAAAAGGCTCAGGAGCGTATTGACCAAGACGACGATGGCGAGCCAGGCCCGGCCGCCGTCCCAGGCTGCGGTGATCGTGGTGAGTTTGCCGACGAATACTGCGGTCGGCGGGGTGCCGACCAGGCCAAGCAGAGACACCACCAGGCTCAGGGCGAGCCAAGGGTGATCGCGGGCGATCCCACGGTAGGACTCCAGGGTGCGGTGCTTGGGCAAGGCAGCGGTGACGGAGAACGCGGCAATGTTGGTGACGGTGTAACCGGTGAGGTAGACGAGCAGCGAGGGCAGGGCCAGCCCAGATTGCCCGGCCACGGCGATGGGGACCAGGAGATAGCCGACCTGGCTCACGGTCGACCAGCCCAGGAGTCGTCGGGGGTCGCTCTGCCAGTAAGCGGCCAGATTGCCGAGGGTCATGCTGACGAGGGCCAGGACGGCGACCAGCAACGGCCAAGCAAGAGTGTCCGGCAAGGTGAGCACGAGCCGGTACGTCGCGATGATGGCACCGATTTTGGGGATCGTCGTCAAGAAAGTCGCAGCCGTGGCGTTCGCGCCCTGTGCGGCGTCCGGCACCCAGAAGTGGGCTGGGAAGCCGCCCGCTTTGAACATC
This sequence comes from Actinomycetales bacterium, assembly GCA_038233875.1. GTDB lineage: Bacteria > Actinomycetota > Actinomycetes > Actinomycetales > Dermatophilaceae > Ornithinicoccus. Next base: position 1,132 of record JBBSVB010000109.1, read on the forward strand.
AGCCCGACGACGATAGCCAGCACTCCGGCGGCGACCGCACCAGCAGGTGCCGCGGGTAGGCGTTCGGTGAGCTCGGCATACCTGGTGGTGCCGGTCACGCCGTAGAGCACGGTGACTCCACCCATCAGCGCGATGCCGAACAGCGCCCCCAGGAGGTAGGTCTTCATGGTGGCTTCGGCGCTGGTGGCGCCGCCGGCCAGGCCGATGAGTCCGTAGAGGGGGATGCTGGACAACAGGAACCCCACGGCCACGACCAACAGGTCATCCGCTCCCGCGAGCACGAGGGCGCCGGTCGCCGAGAACAGCAGCAGCGCATACGTCTCGCTCTCTCGAGCTGAGCCGGAGATCTCGTCGGTGGCTATGACGAGCACGAGCAGCGTGCCGACCGACACCAGGACTCGGGCCACTGCTGTCGTGGTGTCGATGGTGAACGCGCCCTCAAACGCGGATTGTGCTGGGCCGCGCAACGACAGCGCTGCGCTCACTCCCGATCCGAGGAGAGCAAGGGCGGCGACGATCCGGGTCACCCATTGCCGGTCGCGAGGCAGGAACGAACCGCCCAGTAGCGCGGTGAGACCGCCGACGAACAGCATGATCTCTGGCAGGAGCAGCAGTGGGCGCATCGACTACCGACCGACCAGCGTGATCAGCGTTTGTGAGGCCGGCTCAATGATGGCCAGCAGTGGGCCCGGGACCACTCCGATGGCCAAAGACAGCAGCAGCAGCGGCGCAACCGCCCACATTTCGGTGGGGCGCAGATCCGCGAAGTCCACCGAAGCCCCACGCGTTTCTCCGGTGAAGATGCGTTGCAGTGCGCGCAAGAACAGCGCAGCGGTCAGTAGTATGCCGAGTAGGGCGATCGCGGTGATGGGCGCCGTGGCGATACTGCCGGTGAAAATCTGAAACTCGGCGATGAACCCGGACAATCCCGGCAGCCCCAACGAGGCGAAGGCACCGATGGCGAACAGGGTGGCCATCCGAGGTGCCGAGTCGGCAAGTCCGCCGTAGGCACCCATGTCGTAGGTCGCGGCGCGATCGTGCAGCACCCCGGCCAGCAAGAACAGGGCTCCGGTGATCAGTCCGTGGCTGACCATCTGGGTCACGGCCCCGGTGACGGCGACCTCGCGTGCGGTGGCATTGTCGCCAGCGATGAGTCCGGCGACGCCGACCGCCATCACGAGGAAACCCTTGTGGTTGCCCGTGGTGTAGCCAATAATCCGTTGCAGGTCGTTTTGTGCCACCGCGACGAGGGCGCCGTAAAGAACGGCCACGACTCCGACGGCGATGATGACCCACGCCCACGAGCGCCACGCTTCAGGCAGCATTGGCATCGCGACCCGTAGAAATCCGTAGGTACCCATCTTGAGCAAGACCCCCGCCAACACCGCCGAACCGATGGCTGGCGCGTCCGTGTGGGCAGGGGGCAACCACGTGTGGAACGGCACGGTCGGGGTCTTGACGGCGAGCCCGAGCAGGATCGCTCCGAGCACGAAGCCCCCGGCGACCGGTCGACCGGCTAGCGGCATCTCTTGAGCAAGGCGGACCATGTCGAAGGTATGCGGCTGCGCTGCGACGTAGAGCCCGATGAACCCGGCGAGCAGAGCCAGAGATCCTAGGAACGTGTAGAGGAAGAACTTAAGTGCCGACCGGGCGGCATGTCCGTGGCCCCACCCGGCAATGACGAAGTACATCGCCACGATGGACAGGTCGAAGAACACGAAAAACAAGATCAGGTCGGCGGCCACGAACACGCCGAGGCTGACACTCTGCAAGAACAGGAACAGCGCCGCCTGGATGCGAGGCCGTTCGCCTTGACGCAGCGCATAGACCGCACAACTGAGGAAGATGATCGCGCTCATCGCGATCAGCGGAAGGGACAGCCCGTCGACCCCCACGTGATAGCTGCTGTCGACCCCCGGGATCCAGGGCACCTGCTCCTCGAAGGCCAGGGTCCCGGGTGCCGGGCTTTGGTAGCGGATCCACACGGCCACGATCAACGCAAGGTCGAGCGCGGACACGACCACCCAGGCCCATCCGGCCACGGCCGGAGAAAGCTTGGGCAGCGCGAGGAGCCCCACGGCTGCGGCCAACGGCAAGAAAACGATCAAACTGAGCACGTTCATCCCCTCATAAGTAACAGGAGCAGGAAGCCGACCGCGAGGACCGCGACGACCTGGAGGTAGTAGTGGTGCAGCTGACCGGTCTGCGGTCGTCGTGCCAGCGCGCCCAGGCTGCGCACCCGGCCGACAACCCAACCCACCGCCCCGTCAAACACCCGGTCGTCGAAGCGGCCCGCACGGTCAGCCGCGCGAAGCGCCCCGGCCGAAACCGAGCCGACGGTGCCGTCGAGCACCCGATCATCGAATCGTCCGGCACGCTGTGCCACCCGAAGTGTCGCGCCCGACAACGACATCACCCCAGCGTCGAGCACTCGGTCATCGAAACGAGCCAAGGCATCGGCCAACCGCAACGTCGGGGTCACCACGGCGCCCCGGGCGGCGGCCTCCAGACCCAACCAACCCCGGGCCCACCTCGGTTCAGGTGCCCCCCAGCGGAACACCGCACCGAGCACCATGAGGGCCAGTACGGCCGAGATCACCAACTCGACGGCGCCGGCGCTCGGGTGGTCTGGGCCGTCGAGGGACCGGCCGAGGGCCTCACCCCACGGGCCGAGCGCTAACACCCCGAGTACGACCGCGCCGGTGGCCAGGATCGCCAGGGGCGGGTATGCGACCGCAGGCACCTCTCGGGTTCCTTGCTGTTCGGAATCGTGCAGCGCTTGCGCCTGTGCTGCTTCTTCCGACGAAGCCCGACGCCACACGACCACGAGGATCTTGGCCGCATACCCAGCAGACAGGGCCGCTGCAGCCAGCCCAACGACATATAACGCGATCGAGTCTTCCAGCGCTGCTGCCAGGATTTCGTCCTTGGTGGCCCACATCGACAGCGGGGCCAGGCCCGCCAGCGATAGGGCTCCAATCCCGGTAGCGACTCCGAGCAGAGGACGTCGCCGCCCCGCGCCCCGCAAACCTGGCAAGGCCTTGGTGCCGAGCGCGGTGAGCCACAGGCCTGCGGCCAGGAACAGGAGAGCCTTGGTGGCGGCGTGCGCGACCAAATGGGTGGCACCTCCAGCAACACTGCCCACCCCGGCCGCCAACACCACAAAGCCGAGCTGGGCACAGGTTGAGGCGGCAAGAAGTTGTTTGAGGTCGCGCTGAGCCAGCGCGACGGCACCTAGAAGAAGCGCTGTGGCCGCACCGATCCACGCAGTCACCGGCCCGGCCCACCCCGTCACGGCTAGCAGCGGCTCGACCCGAAGGAGTAGATAACCGCCCATCGCAACCATGGCCGCCGAGTGCAGCAGCGCGCTTACCGGGCTGGGGCCGGCCATCGCCGAGGACAACCAGAAGGAGAACGGCAACTGGGCGGCCTTGCCCATCGCGGCCACCAGCACCCCAGCCGTGATGACGTGTCGCCACCCCGGGGATGCGTCGGCCAGGTCGCCCAGCGCGAGTCCGGCGCCGCCCGCCAACGCGGCAGCCGCTGCGACATACAACCCGACGTCGGCACTGCGCGTGGTCACGAAGGCGGTCAAGCCCGCGCTCACTCGATGGTCATCACGCCACCAGAAACCGATCAGTGCGTAGGACGCAGCGCCCATCAGCTCCCACGCAAACAGCAAGGTCGGCAGGGTCGTGGCGGTCGCGGTGATCAACGCGACGGCAGCGAATAACAACATCAGCCCGTAAAACCGAGGCCGGGCGTCGCCGATTTCCCCCGTGGCCACGAGCAGAGCCAAGGCGGCCACGAACGCGATCGTCGGCACCAGCAAGGCGCTCAGGGTGTCGACCGCTAAGGCGAAGTCCGTGCCGAGCACGAACGGCACAGACACACTCGGTCGCACCACCGACACGGCAACGGCGAGTCCGACGGTCGCGGCGGCGGTGCTGATCGCCACCGGGGCGGCGATCCGTTCGGCGCGCGGATTCACCGCGAGGACGGCGCCCACGATGGCGGGCAACAACACCATGGACCACAGCAAGGCCGGAGCGAGGGCGATCACTGGGACAAGTCCGTGGCCATGTCGGTCATGTCGGCCCCAGCCTGGCGGTGCATCAGCGTGGCCACGGCGAAGCCCATCGCCATCTCCACGGTCATCGCGGCAACGACCACGAGCAACAGGACCTGCCCGGAGGGCTCGGGTGCGGTGAACCACCAGAATCCTGCGGCCGCGATGATGACGCCGTTGATCATCAACTCCAGGCCCATCATGACCATGACCACGACCTGCTGAGAGATCGCGCCGTAGAGGCCGATACTGAACAATGCAGCGGCCAGCAAGAGCACTGTTTCCAGGGTCATCGTCCGACTCCTCCGGGTTGAGGGTCGCTGGCGGGTCGACGCTTGAGGTCATCACCCATCCGGTCGTACCTGGTGCGGTGCGCGGCGAGGACGACCCCAGCAACGATGGTGGAGACCATGACCGGGCTGATCACGATCATCACCAGCATCTGGGGCCCCATCAACGCCTCGCCCAGGGCCGCGGTCACGTCGGGCGAGGGCACGCCTCGCCTGGTTGGCCAGTCGATCAAGAAGATGCCGGCCGCGAGGACGGCGAAGGTCAGGACCGCCGCCGCTATGGCACGCCGGTTGTCGTGGACCATGCTCATCGGCATCAGGGCCGGGTTCATGCCCATAAACATGACCATGTATACGGCCATGATCGCCATCTCCATGACCATCATCAAGATGATCGTGACCCCGATGTAGTTCTGCTGCAGCAGTAAGACGTCGACGCCGACCGCGACGAAGGAGATAGCCAACGTGTAGGTGGCGCGAGCCATGGAGTCGACGTAGAACACGGCGGCACCACTGACTATGGCCACGACGGCGAGCGCCCAGTGGGCAATGTCGATCAGAGTGCTTGCGTCGGTCATGGTCCGGCCCGCACGACGGCGACGATGGAGACGATCAGGTCCTGCGCAACTACTGCGGGAAGCAGCAGCACCCAGCCGAGTTCCATGAATGTGTCGGGGCGCACGATCGGCATACGTCGGCGAAGCCACACCATGACGCTAAGCAGCACAGCCGTTTTGACTAGCGTCCACACCCAGTCAGGCGCGAAGGGCCCCGAGCCGCCACCGAGAAACATCGGCACAGCAAACGCGGCGCCGGCGGCGAGTAGGGCGTAGCGTCCGGCGGTGAACAGCAACCGGTCGACTCCGGACAGCTCGGCACCCACGCCTCCACCGATGTCGGCGCCCAGCGCGGCGGCAAACGGACCCCACACCGAGAAGGCGACGACACCCAGGCAGTACACGCCGAAGGCGACCGGCATCCACCCCACAAACCACAGGCCCTCTTGGGCGGCGGCGACCGTGCTCACGTTCAGACTTCCCGCGGCGATCACGGGCGCCACCAGCGCAAACATCAGCGGCAGCTCATAGCCCAGGCCGTGCGCGAGGAACCGGTATCCGCCGACCAAGGAATGCGCCGAATTGGGCCCCCAGCCCACGAGCCACACCAACGCCCAGACCATGACGTCCATCGCGTTGAACCAGACCACCCCCACGTCCAGGGGGGCGATGGTCCATCGACCCAAAGGCACGACCGCGACCATCAACAGGGCCACGACGAGCAGGCCCGCGCCGCCGGTGCGCCACAGCAAGGAGTCGGCAGACACGGTGCTGCGTCGGCGTTGCCGCAGGAGCCGCGCGCTCTCGTGCACCGGCCCCGCGACGGCACCCCAGAGGTATGCCGAATGCTCGCTTCCGTGGGCCCGCTCCGCCCGTGCGGTCAGGACGCTGTTCAGTGCCGCAGCCAAGAAGGCCAAGACCCCCAAGATCGCTGCGCCCATCAGCGCCCACGCCGGCCCCACCGTGACCGTTGCGGCCTCACCCATGGGTCGCCGCGATCGGGACAACAGTGGGCGGCATATTCAGGAGGCAATGACGAGGCGGGCCGCGGCAAGGTCAAGGCCGACGACGGCAACGGCGACCGCGCTCGGGCTCGGGCTCGGGGCCCGAACGCGCGTTTCATCTCCGGCGGCGTCGACGACGTCGTTGACGGCTTGGTCGAGCATGGTCAGCAGACGATCCCACGTGTCGCCCTCCAGGTGCTGCGGAAGGCCGTGCATGTTGAGATCCTGAGGCGTCAGTGGTCGCAGTCCTCGCAGCGACCGCCGCAGCGCTCGAGAGTGCGTGACTTGATGGCGCAATCGCTTCAGCGAAGCGTCAGCCTCTGGTGAAGCGCCGATCTGTGGTGAACCGTCGATCTGTGTTGGAGCGTGCGAGGTGAGTTGCGCGTCGCGGACCCGGCGGACGAGGGCGGCGGCGTCTTCCCAACCGGCCAAGGCCAGGAATCGGGCAAGGTTGTCGGCGCGCCATGCCGGGCTGGGTGCGTGCGAGACGGTGGGAGCAGCGTTCGCGAGGTCATCGATCATCGATCCCTCGGCGCGCGAGATGACATCGCCGTTCAGAGTGCAGCTCAACACCATCCCGGCTGGCCAGTGCGGCAAAACAGGTCCTAGGCGCAGGTGGAGCACGTCCATCTCAAGCCCATCCCGGTCGTCCGCTCCCTCGGCCAACGGGATTCCGTCCGGCGCCATCTCCATATCCCCGTGGTCCATGCCGCTGTGGTCCATGCCCTCGTGGTCCATGCCCTCCTGGTCCATCTCGCTGTGGTCCATGTCCCCGTGGTCCATACCTTCGTGGTCCATCGCGTTCTCATCGCTGGTTGCTTGCGGCTGGTGCCCCCGCTGGGCAGCGTCTTCGCGGTGACTTTCGGTGTCGGCGAGCTGGGCCGCGACTGCATCTAACGCTTGGGCAATATCGGTTGTCTCGTTGAAGTCTGTCCGCACGCGCGGCCCGGGCATCTGA
>JBBSVB010000110.1:0-7992 GCA_038233875.1 Actinomycetales bacterium
CCGGCGAGATCTTCACATTCGTCGCGGTGATGGCGGTGCTGCTCATTGCTCAGCCGTTGCTCGCCTCGGCAACGCTGGTCTACTTCGGCCTGGTCGCCGCGGTGCTCTACCGCTTCGTCCTGCGCAAGGCCGTCAAAGCGGGGCAGGACAACCGCACCTACTCCACTCAATCGGTGCGGCTCATCAGCGAGATGGTGCATTCGCTCAAAGAGATCACGTTGCGCAACAAGTCCGGTGAAGTGGCTGAGGTTGTGCTCGGGGTCCGCAAGCACGCATCGAAGGCCCGCGCTGATCAGTCGTTCCTGGGAGCCATCCCGCGCTACGTGCTCGAAGCAGGTCTGATCGGCGGCCTGGGGCTCGGAGCGACGATCGGGTATTTCACTGACGGCGGCGCTCCTGGGGCGTTGTCGGCGGTCGCGCTGTTCGGAGTGGCCGGGTTCCGGATCGTCCCGTCGCTGACGCGTTTCCAGACGATCATGGCGCAAACGGGGGCCAATATGCCGTTTGCCCAGCAGGTGCTGGAAGAGATCGAGCGAGGCCAGGGGTATGTCGAGGCTGAGCGCATCGCCGGCTCCACCGAACTGCCCGACGACGCGATCTCCTTGCGTTTGGACAACGTGACGTTCACCTACCCGGGGGCAAGCGTCCCGGCGGTGCACGAGGTGTCCTTGGAGTTGCCGTTCGGCCAGACCTTGGCGCTGGTCGGAGCTTCGGGGTCGGGTAAATCCACGCTGGTGGACGTCGTGCTGGGACTGTTGGAGCCGCAGTCCGGGCAGGTGCTGATCGGAGAGCGGCCGCTGGCGCAGGGGCTTCAGGGGTGGCGACGCCGAGTCGGCTACGTGCCGCAGGATGTCTCCTTGTTCGACGCCTCGGTGGCCCGCAACGTCGCGCTGACCTGGAAGGACGAAGGCGTCGACGACGAGCGCGTCCGCGAAGCCCTGCGCCGTGCGCAACTGCTCGACGTGATCGAAGCCCGGCCCGACGGCATACACGGCAAGGTCGGTGAGCGGGGGCTCAACCTCTCCGGCGGTCAGCGCCAGCGACTAGGCGTGGCCCGCGCGCTCTACACCGACCCGCTGGTCTTAGTCATGGACGAAGCGACGTCTGCGTTGGACACCAGCACCGAAGCCGCCGTGACAGCTGCGATCCGCGAGCTGCGCGGCCAGGTCTCGGTCATCGTGGTGGCCCACCGGTTAGCGACCATCCGACACAGCGAGCAGGTCTGTTTCATGCGCGACGGCCACATGATCGCCAGCGGTACCTTCGACGAAGTGGTGGCCGCGCAGCCCGACTTTGCGATGCAAGCGGCGCTCGCCGGGTTGGGACCACGCGAAGGAGCCAACCGTGAGTGAGCCTGTCGCGCTGCCGGCCATTGATGGCCGTGCGCCTCGCGTTGCGCTGTTGGTCTACAACGACGCTCACAACGACTCGCGGGTGCTCAAAACGGCAGCGAGCCTGAGATCGGCAGGTGCGCAGGTTCGCATCTTTGCGGTGGCCAGAGGCCGGGCAGGGTATGCCGAAGGTCAGGGGCTGGTGGGCGATGGCATCGATGTCGATCGGGCACCGGAGTTCGAGCTGAAGCGATACGCCCCGTGGGCGCTCGCTATTGCCCGCAGAGTCACCGGACGCCCGACGCCGCCCGAAGAGATGCCTTCGACCCAGCGCTCGACTCCCGTCGCTGCCGCTCCTATTGCTACTGCGCTGGCACCCACGACCGCACCGATTCCTTCGGCCTCGGTTGCGGCGTCCTCGACTGCAACCGTCAATACCGCGGCCCGCCGCGCGGTCACGGATCTGTGGCTGCGGATCTTCCGCGTGGTCAGCCTGTCGCTGTACTGGCTCGAAGCGGCCCGATCGGCTGCCGCCTGGAAACCAGACATCGTGCACGCCAACGACGGCAACACCCTCGCCCCTGCGGCCTGGGTCTCGCGGGCCTGCGGAGCCAAGGTCGTCTACGACGCCCATGAGTTGTGGCGACACCGCAACGTGCGCACCGATCGGCCCATTGCGCCGTTCGTCGAGGCCACCATCGAGAAGCTCGCCATTGCCCGAGCCGCCGGGGTCATCACGGTCAGCCCGTCGATTGCGACCTGGCTGCACGAGGAGTACGACCTCCCGGTGCGGCCCACGCTGGTGCGCAATATCCCCCGGGCCCCACTCGGCGAGGCCGGCGCGCACGCTTCAACCGGGCAGTTGCGGTCAATGGCGAGCCTTGCCGCTGACACCCAGGTTGTCGCTTACGGCGGTCGTATCACCACGTCTCGGGGCATCGAAGACACGCTTCAAGCCCTGGCCCTACTCCCGGCCAGCACCCACTTCGTGCTCCTCGGTTACGGCGAGCCTGATTATCTGGCCACCCTGCATACGTTGATTGCCGACCTCGGAATGGGGGATCGCGTGCACTTCGTCGGGGCGGTCGCCTCCGACCAGGTCGCCGACGCCTTGGCCGATGCCGATCTCTCAGTGGTCTTCGTGCGCCCAGTCTGCCTGAGCTACGAATTCAGCCTGCCCAACAAACTATTCGAGTCGATCCACGCGGGCCTGCCCATCGCCGCCGCCAATCTGCCCGACACAGCAGCGTTGGTCCGCGAGCACGGCGTCGGCGAAATCTTCGACCTCGAAAGCCCCGCCGACATGGCCGCCACCATCGCCACCGTGCTGGCCGACTCACAGCGTTACCGCGACGCGGCAACCGTGGCGGCGACCGAACTCACCTGGCAACACGAAGAAGAGGCCCTCCTTGGCCTCTATGCGCGGATGCTGGGCTCGTGAGCCGCCCCCGGCTGCTCATCATCGCGTTCAGCCCCCTGCTCAGCGACGCCCGCGTGTTGCGTCAGGTCCGGCTGCTCAGCGCTGACTATGCCGTCACGACCGTGGGCTACGGAGAGGCACCCTCAGGTGTGGTGGAGCACATCCGTATCCCCGATCACATCATCGCCTGGCACAAGGACCGTCGTTTGCTGATCCTGCGGCGTTACCAGGCGGCCTACGACACCATGCCGGTCATCACATATCTGCGCTCAGTGCTGACGCCCGGCCAGTGGGATGTGGTGTTGGCCGATGACGTCGAGACGGTGCCGCTGGCGTTGAGTCTCGGAGCGCGGGGAGTGCACGCTGACCTGCACGAATACGCCTCCCGGCAAAACGAAGAGTCCTGGCGGTGGCGCTGGTTCGTGGCGCCATACCAACGGTGGACGGTGCGGCGCTGGGTGAGCCGCGCCGACTCGGTCACCACCGTGGGCGCCGAGCTCGCGGCGGAATATCACCGCGAGTTCGGTCTTGACGCGGCAGTCGTGGTCAACGCCGCACCGTATGCCGACCGGTCACCGACCGAGGTCGGTTTGACGTTTCGTCTGGTTCACTCGGGGCTGGCTCGCCGGAACCGTTCGCTGGACGTGATGATCGACGCGGTGCGTGCCACGCGGCGCGACGTCAGTCTCGATCTCTACTTGATGCCGAACGACCCGGCCTACCTGGCGGAGCTGATCCAGTCGGCGGCCGACCTGCCGCAGATCACGTTCCACGACCCGGTCGCGCCGGGGGAGTTGGGGGAGGCCCTGGCGCGGTGCGACCTCGGGGTGTTTGTCTTGCCGCCGCTGACCTTCAACTACCGATACACGCTGCCCAACAAGTTCTTCGACTTCGTCCAGGCCCGGCTCGGCATCATCGTCGGCCCGAGCCCCGAGATGGCTGGACTCATCGACCGTCAGGGACGAGGCGTGGTGCTCGAGGACTTCTCCGCTGAGGCGCTCGCTCGTTGTTTGGACGAGGTGACGCCCGAGCAGGTCGCCGCGTTCAAAGCGGCCAGCGATCGCGTTGCCGATGAGTTGAGTGCTGAACGGCAGATCCAAGGTTGGGCCGACGCCATCGCCGCCATCGCTCAGTGAGCGGCTTATCGGCCGAGATGGTCAGCGAGTCAGCGCGTCGAGCACTGACGAGGCGGCTCGGCCGGTGCCGTAGGGAGCCGCATCGGTCGGCGTCGGAGCCGAGCGTGAGGCGGCGGCGGCCAGTGCGGGGCCGGGCTTGACCAGCACGTTCCAACCCAACTCCACGGTCTCGACCCACTCGGTTTCGGTCCGGACCGTGGTGCACGGCACCCGCAACACGAAGGCCTCTTTTTGAAGGCCGCCCGAGTCGGTGATGACGCCTCGAGAGGCAGACACCGCAGCCACCAGATCGGGATAGGCCAACGGGTCGCGGCTGGTCAAGGACCCCACATCCAGGGGTATGCCGTGTTGCGCGGCGCGTGCTCGCACCCTCGGGTGGGCGAGCAACACGACCGGGTGATCGACCTGCGACAACGCATCAACGATGGCTGCCAAACGCCCGGAGTCGTCGGTGTTTTCGGCGCGGTGGATGGTCGCGACGGAGAAGCCGCCACGCTGCATACCCAAGCGCTCCAGCACAGCCTCGGAGTCCGCCGAAGCTCGGACCTTCACCAACACGTCGACCATCACGTCCCCGACGTGCACCGAGCGTGCCGCCAAGCCCTCACGAGCCAAGTGATCCATCGCCACCTGCGTGGGTGCCAACAGCAGGTCGGCCGCGTGGTCGGTCAGCACCCGATTGTGCTCCTCGGGCATAGCCCGGTTGAACGAGCGCAGCCCGGCCTCGAGGTGAGCGACCGGCAGGTGCAACTTCACCGCTGACAAGGTGCCGGCCAGCGTCGAGTTGGTGTCGCCATACACCAGCACCCAGTCGGGGCGCTGCGCGGTCAGAACCTCATCCATCCGACCCAAGATCGCCCCGGTCTGCTGCCCGTGGGTGCCACTACCGACGCCGAGGTGGACGGCAGGATCAGGGATGCCGAGGTCGGAGAAGAACACATCGGAGAGCATGGGGTCGTAGTGCTGGCCGGTGTGCACGATCACGTGCTCCACCCCATGCCGCTCACACTCGGCCGCGATAGGTGCCAACTTCACGAATTGGGGGCGCGCCCCGACCACGCTAAGGATTCGCAACGTGAGCCCCAGATGCCATGGCGATACCCTACGGCTCATGCGAGTTTTGGTGGTGTCGACGTGGCTGCCCACCCTGTCGCACCCCTCTACCGGCTCGTTCGTGGTCAAAGACGCCCGTGCGATCGCCGACCTTGGTCACGAAGTGGCGCTCATCCACCTCGTGCCACCTGGCCAACTGGGCGCCCCGGGTGCGCTGGGCCTCGCGGGCGAGTCGCCGACCATCGAGGGCCTGCCCGCCACCCGGATCGTGATGTCAACCACTAACCCGCGCCAGATCGCTGCGGCGACGGCGCGTTTGGCGCGCTTGAGTTTGGGTGCCGACGTCGTGCACACCATGGCCTTCTCGACGTTGCTGCCCTTCGCCACGTGGCGGCCCTACGCGCCCTGGGTGCACACCGAGCACTGGTCCGGGCTGACCGCGCCGCACCTGCTGCCGACGTCGTGGCGGGTGGTCTTGCCCGCACTGAAGCCGCTGCAAACCAGGCCCGACGTGACCACCGCCGTGTGTGACTACTTGGCCACGCCGATTCGCGAGGTCCGGCAGGACGACCCCACCGTGCTCGTGCCCTGCATCGTTCCGCGACCGGAGTCGCTGGCCCCCCGACGGGAGCAACTCGATGAGATCGCGCTGGTCAGTGTTGGGGGGTTGATCGAGCGCAAAGACCCGCTGATGGCCGTCGAGACGGTGGCCGAGTTAGGCCGTCGAGGCGTACGAGCCACGCTGCGCTTTGTCGGTGAGGGGCCGCTACGGGACGCGATCACCGCCCGCGCTGTTGAGCTCGACGTCGCCGGTCAGGTCACGGTCGTCGGCACGCTCGACCGGTCCGGGGTGTTGGACGAACTGGCGCAGGCTGACGTGTTCTTCGGGCCCACCCGTGGCGACAACTTCTTCGTCTCCTGCGCTGAGGCGGTGCTGTCGGGGCGTCCCGTTGTCGTCGGTTCGACCGGGGGACAAGGCGAATATCTCGACTCGCGCGTGGGCATCTGCGTGGACGAGCAAACCCCGCTGGCGCATGCCGACGCGATTCAGCGCGTGCTCACACAGGTTGAGGGCATGAGCGCCGAGGACATTAGCTCCACCATCGGTGATGCGTTCAGCACGGTTGAGGTCGCTGCCGGATACAACCAGGCCTACGACCTGGCGGCCGCCCAACCTCGTCGAGGCGCTCGCCTTCGTGCGTACCGTCGAGCGCAGCGCACTGCCGACGCATGAAGCCGGTTGATGTAGTCATCGCGGTTCACACCCCCACCCGGCCGATCGGTCGTGCGGTTGCCAGTGTGTTGGAGGGCAACTCCCAGCACGCCCAGGTCACGGTGGTGTGCCACAACGTCGAGGCGGCGAGCATCAAGGGCGAGCTTGCGTCCGAGCATCGCGAGCAGGTGAGATGGATGGGCCATCACGACGGTTTATCTAGCGCATCTGGGCCATTCAACGCGGGGATGAGGGCCTCGACGGCGCAGTTCGTCTCGATTATGGGTTCAGACGACCTGTTGGAACCAGGTGCCGTCTCATCGTGGCTGGAGCTGGCCCACGCGACCCGAGCGGACTGTGTGATGACGCGCTTGGCCATCGGGTCGCAGCGGCGTCGGGTGCCGACTCCGCCGGTCCGTGCCTTCTCGGCGAAAAGGCTGATCGCCGACCCGGTGCGAGATCGCCTGAGTTATCGCAGCGCTCCACTGGGTTTGGTGTCGACATCGGCCCGTGAACGCCTGGGGGCCGAACTGGTTGAGGGTATGCCGGTGGGCGGCGACGTCGCCTACGTCACCCGTTTGTGGTGTGAGACGAAGGTGGCCGTGGACCGCGCAGGTCCGGGATACGTCATCGGCGAGGACGCCAGCGATCGGGTGACCTATGCCCCCCGGCCCATCGAGCACGAGTTGGGCTTCGTGAGGGACCTGATAGTCCAGGAATGGTTCACGGCATACCCCCGGTCCATCCGCACCGCCGTGGCCACCAAACTCCTGCGCATCCACCTCTTCGGGGCCGTCTTCAACCGTGGTGACCCCTCGTGGTGGACCTCACCTGAACGCGAAGCGCTCGCCGCAATCACTACCGAGTTGATGGACATCGCTCCTAGCGCTGCTGATCCTCTCTCGATCGCCGATCATCGGCTGCTGAGCGCGATGCGTGACGTGACCGTTTCGGCCGAGGTCTTGGTACAGACGGCCAGGGTGCGCAGGCGGCATGGACGCCCGAGCACCGTGGTCCCGCAGCACCTGGCGAGGGTCGGCCATCGCGAAGCACCGCTGCGGTTCATGGCAGCATCCTGGTTGGCCAGCCGCTGAGCCCAGGGACAATCGGGGTCGCGTCAGGGGTGTCCCTGATATGCCATTCGGTCTCATCGTGGCAGGCTCAGCGTCATGATCACCGTCCAATCGCTCACTAAGACGTACGGCTCATTCACCGCCGTCAACGACGTCACCTTCGCAGCACAGCCCGGTCGCGTCACCGGATTCCTCGGCCCCAACGGTGCCGGCAAGTCGACGACCTTGCGCGTCATGGTCGGCCTGACCCCCGCGACCTCAGGGTCGGTGCAGGTCAACGGCGGGACCTTCGCCGAGATGCCCAACCCAGGCCGAGTCGTCGGCGTGTTGTTGGACGCCTCTGCACAGCACGCGGGCCGCACCGGGCGCGAGGTTCTGGCCATCGCCCAGCGCACGATGGGCCTGCCGAAAAGCAGTGTGGACGCCATGCTGGCGCGCGTCAGCCTTTCCCCGGAAGAGGCCAGTCGGCGCGTGCGGAACTACTCGCTCGGAATGCGCCAACGGCTCGGCATCGCCGCCGCTCTCATCGGCGACCCGCAGACGCTCATTCTTGACGAACCGGCCAACGGCCTGGACCCGGCCGGCATCCGCTGGATGCGTGACCTCCTGCGGGGATATGCCGACGCAGGCGGCACCGTGCTGCTGTCCTCGCACCTTCTGCACGAGATCGAAGTCATCGCCGACGACATCGTCGTCATCGGCCAGGGACGCATCGTGGCCCAGGGCACCAAGGACGAATTGCTTGCCGGGGCTGGGACGGTCGTGC
>JBBSVB010000111.1:0-7982 GCA_038233875.1 Actinomycetales bacterium
ACGGTGTCAGCACAGCCTCGGCGCCAACGACTTTGGCGTTGTTGAGACTGACGCCGCCTTCGGAGATGAGACGTCGGGCAGCGCCCCGGGATGCCGCCAACTCCGTAGCCACGAGCGCGTCCACGATGAGCGCATCGGGGGCCATTGAGGCGCTGGGTAGCGCGGCCGTAGCGTCCATCAGTGTTTCCGGGTCCACGCTCGAAGGGTCACCCTTGCCAAAGAGCACCTGACTGGCCCGTTGGACCATCTGCGTCGAGGCTTTCCCGTGAACCAGGGTCGTCACCTCAGTAGCCAGGGTGTTCTGTGCTGCGCGCTTGAAGGGTTCGTCAGCAAGTGCTCGTTCGAGGTCAGCCACAGCCTCACGGTTGAGGTCGGTAAAGACCTTCACGAGTGTGATGGCGTCGGCGTCATCGACGTTGAGCCAGTACTGGTAGAAGGCGTATGGACTCGTCAACGCCGGCGACAGCCAGATCGCGTTGCCTGCGCTCTTGCCGAACTTCTCCCCCGAGGCGTCAGTCAGCAGCGGAGTGGTCAGTACGTGGACAGACTCCCCCTCGACCCGGTGGACTAGGTCGACCCCGGCGGTCAGGTTGCCCCATTGGTCTTGTCCACCTGTCTGGACGGTCACGTTCTCAACTTTAAAAAGGTGCAAGAAGTCCAGTGCTTGCAGAATCTGGTAGCTGAACTCCGTGAACGAGATGCCCTCCTGGCTGGCCAGACGAGCGGCCACCGCGTCCTTGCGGATCATTTGGTTGACCCGGAAGTGCTTTCCGACGTCCCGCAGGAAGTCCAAGGCGCTGATCGGTGCCGTCCAGTCGAGGTTATTGACCATCATGGCGGGGTTGTCCCCCTCGAAACTCAGAAAAGGACGGACCAACGCTTGGATTTGAGCGACGTTCGAAGCAGTCTCGTCTTTGGTCCGGAGCACACGTTCCGACGTGGGGCGAGGGTCCCCGATCAACCCCGTCGAGCCACCCACGAGACACACCACACGATGGCCGGCGCGCTGCAGATGGCGGAGCACGATGAGCTGCACCAGGTTGCCGAAGTGCAACGATGGAGCGGTCGGGTCGAAGCCGCAGTAGACCGAGCGCGGCTCCCCCGCCAGGTGCTCCCTCAACGCTGCTTCGTCGGTCGTTTGTGCGACCAATCCTCGCCACTGCAACTCGTCGATGATGTCGCTCACGTTCACAAACCCTCTGTCTCATCGTCGCTGACCCCACTCGGGGCAGCCACCGCATACCTTGCCTTAGTTAGTCCGCATGCGAGAACGCAGCACGCGCGGTTTGGCTGGACGGTACGTCGAGACGGTGGGGTCGCCCACGATCCAAAAGCGCCATGGGTATGCCGTCCCGTGGCCACCGACACCGCTGACACCCACTCGTGGGCCAGTCTCTACCGCCCCGCCAGGCGACAGCGCGGCTGTTTCGAGCCGCACTACGGACGAGGGGCCGCACAGGTCGAGGCCGTTGTGATGCAGGTCTACCCCGAGGGCGGATGCCAGTCGGGCAGGACCCCGGGCAAGATCACGATCAGGGTGCGGGTGGGAGCGGCCGACGTTCCGGCGGCTCCGAGCCATCTCGAGCCCCTCGATCACCTGCCCGCCCCGCAAGAGGACGGCGGAGGCGCTCCCGACCGGCCCACATACGACGTTGAAGCAGTGGTGCATTCCGTAACTGAAGTAGATGTAAGCCACACCCGGGCGGCCAAACATGATCGCCGAACGGGGCGTCGGCCCTTTAAAGGCATGCGATCCCGGGTCGTTTAATCCCTCGTAGGCCTCGACCTCAGTCAGCCGAATTGCGACGTCCCCGCTGCGAATCACACTCCCCAGCAGCATCGGGGCCAAGACCACCGCACTGCGCTTCAGTTCCTCACGCGGCCAGATCGTCATTTCCCGACGCCATCCCGGCTTCACGCCCACAATGTAACAACTGGCCAATCGCAACCAACCCCACGACTGGCACCAGAGCCGCAAAGCCGAGGTACAACGCGAGCCCCGCCAGGCTCAGGAAGAAGCCCACGAAGCGCAGGCCAAAAGCCGCTTCACCGGCGACCGCGAACGAAGGCGACCACACCAGGTATGCGGCAGGACCGGCACTGTACGAGAGCGAGAGGAGAGCGCCCGCCCCTGAACGTGCCTCCCTGCCCGCAATCTTCCGCATGTTGTCGCCTAGTACTCCCTCACAGGAAGTGGGATCTCGACCCACTTGCGACACTGGGCAAGCCGGACTAACAACAGAGCCCGCTGCTCGGCCACTCGCACCGGGGCAGTCCCGCCCGCCGCGTCACGCGAGGCTAGCGAGCCTGCCACGGTCAGCACGTCGTGTACTGAAGGCGTGAGGTGCTCGCTGATGGCAGCGAGGTCTTCGCTGGACAGGTCCTCCAGCCCGATGCCGCGCCCTTCGCAGACCCGCACGCACTCCCCCGCGACCTCGTGGGCCACGCGGAACGGCACGCCCTCTCGCACCAGCCACTCGGCCACATCAGTAGCGAGCGAGAAGCCTTGGGGGGCCAACTCTTCGAGTCGCTCGGTGTGGAACTTCAGCGTTGCGACCATGCCCGCGACGGCAGGGAGCAGCAAGCGCAGCGAGTCGATTGCATCGAAGACCGGCTCCTTGTCTTCCTGGAGGTCGCGGTTGTAGGCCAGCGGCAAACCCTTGAGCGTGGCCAGCAGCCCGGCAAGGTCGCCGATGATTCGACCCGCTTTACCGCGCGCCAACTCGGCCACGTCGGGGTTCTTCTTCTGCGGCATGATGCTCGACCCGGTGGAGAAAGCGTCGTCGAGGGTCACGAATCCAAATTCTGCCGTCGCCCAGAGGATCACCTCTTCGCTGATCCGCGACAGGTTGACGGCGACCATGGCCGCGATGAAGCCGAACTCGGCGGCAAAGTCGCGACTCGCGGTGGCATCGATGGAGTTCTCCATCGATCCCTTCATGCCTAGGTCAGCAGCGATTGCCTCGGGGTCCAGGCCCAAAGAGGACCCAGCCAAGGCGCCACTGCCATAGGGCGAGTAGGCGGTCCGGTCGTCCCAGTCTTGGAACCGCTGTAGGTCGCGCAGGAGCGCCCAGCCGTGCGCCTGCAGGTGGTGGGCCAACAACACCGGCTGCGCGTGCTGCAAGTGGGTGCGACCCGGCATGGCCACCTCGGCGTGCGCGGCGGCTTGATCGGTGAGCGCGCTGATGACCTCGGCCACCTCGGCGGATAGCACCCGAGCTTCGTCGCGCAAATACAGCCGGAACTGGGTCGCGACCTGGTCGTTGCGCGAACGCCCGGCCCGTAGCCGGCCGCCCACATCGGGCCCGATGCGCTCGATCAAGCCGCGCTCGAGGGCGGTGTGCACGTCTTCGTCACCCTCTAGGGCAACAAAGGCATAGGACTTCACGTCAGCAAGCAGCGAAGCGAGCCCGTCCAGCATCGTCGCCAGGTGGTCGTCGCTGAGCAGCCCTGCGGCGTGCAAGACCCGAGCGTGCGCCCGCGAACCAGCGATGTCGTAGGGCGCAAGTCGCCAATCGAAGTGTGTGCTCTTGCTCAGGGCGGCGAGAGCCTGACTGGGCCCCCCGGCGAACCGGCCACCCCAGAGGCTGACACTCACTGAGCCGCCTTGAGGTCGCGCGCAGCGGCCATCTTGGCCGGCAGCGCCCATAGCTCGATGAAGCCTTTGGCCATCGACTGATCGAAGGTGTCCTGCTCGTCGTAGGTCGCCATGCCGTAGTCGTACAGGCCAACCTCGGAGCGACGACCGGTGACGGTGGCTCGTCCTCCCTGCAGGGTCATCCGCACCTCGCCGCTAACGTGCTGCTGCGAGGTCTCGATGAACCCGCGCAGCGCCTTGTGCAGTGGGGAGAACCAGAGGCCGTCGTAGGTCAGTTCGCTCCAACGCTGACCGACGCCGCGCTTAAAGCGAGCTAAGTCGCGTTCCATCGTCACGTTCTCAAGCTCTTGGTGGGCGGCGATGAGGGCCATGGCACCCGGTGCCTCGTACACCTCACGGCTCTTGATGCCGACGAGGCGGTCCTCGACGAGGTCGAGACGGCCCACCCCCACGGCACCGGCGCGAGCGTTGAGCTGCTCGATGGCCTGCAACATGGTGACGGGCAAGCCGTCGATGGCAACGGGAGCGCCACCCTCGAAGGTAATGATGACTTCGTCAGCTTCGTGCGCCGCGGCCGGGTTGGAGGTGTAGGAGTAAATGTCCTCGATCGGTGCGTTCCAGATGTCTTCGAGGAATCCGGTCTCGACTGCGCGGCCCCAGACGTTCTGATCGATGGAGTAGGGGTTGCTCTTGGTGGTCTCGATCGGGAGGTTGTTGGCGATCGCGAAGTCGATCGCCTTGTCGCGGGTGAGCGCCAGGTCGCGGACCGGGGCAACACACGTCAGGTCAGGCGCCAGGGACAAGATGCCCGCCTCAAAGCGCACCTGGTCGTTGCCCTTGCCTGTGCAGCCGTGCGAGACGGTCGTCGCGCCGAACTCACGGGCGGCCTTCACAAGGTGCTTGACGATGACCGGGCGCGACAAGGCGGAGACCAGCGGGTAGGTGTCCATGTAGAGCGCATTGGCCTTTAGAGCAGGCAGGCAGTACTCGTCGGCAAACTCGTCGCGGGCATCGGCGACGTAGGCCTCGACCGCACCGCAGGCGAGGGCGCGCTGGCGGATGACCTCAAGGTCTTCGCCGTCTTGGCCGACGTCGACGGCGACCGCAACAACCTCAGCGCCGGTGGCCTCGGCGATCCAGCCGATGGCCACGGACGTGTCGAGTCCGCCTGAATAAGCCAGGACAATGCGGTTGGTCATGGTGTGTGCTCCTTGGTTGGGCTCGGTCATGTCGATCAGCGGTGCGGTCGATACACGCTGCGTATGCGGTGGAGTGGGGTCATGCGATGAGTGCTGTGTTGCGGGCGCGGTCAGGAATCGTAAGCGATCATTCACCGCTGACGGTTCGCTCGACACCAGCAAGAGCCAGAAATCGGGCGGCCGTTGCGCCGCCCTGGTCAACGTCTCGGGTGATCACCAAGATGGTGTCATCGCCGGCGATCGTGCCCAGGATGTCCTCGGTGTCGCTGCGGTCGATGGCCGAGGCCAAGTACTGAGCGGCCCCGGGGGGGTGCGCAGGACGACTTGATTACCACAACTGCGGGCGCTGACCAGCAGTTCTTCGCACAACCGGGTGAGCCGGGCCGAGACCTCGACGCCGGTTTGGGCGGGCCGTGGCGTGGTGTCTCCCCCTGCGCCGGGGACGGCATAGACCAGACTCGCTCCCGGGGTGGGCCGGATCTTCACGGCACCGAGCTCCAGTAGATCCCTGGACAGCGTGGCTTGCGTCACGTTGATTCCGTCGTGCTCCAAGAGACTGAGCAGATCGGCCTGGGACGACACCGACTGCCGCTCGAGAAGGTCGGTGATGCGCTGATGGCGTGCAGCCCGGGTCGCGGGGATAGCTCCCCCGACGCGGCTGAGGCGTGCTTCACTCACGGTCACATCGCGGAACTATACAGACTCCCGCATTATTATTCACATCTCGTATGCGCCGCTGATGGCGGGCGTGTCGTCAGCCTCAACTGACTGACCAAGCGACCCGTCACTCACCTAGCGGGTCGTCGTCACCCCACGGGCGTAGCCGTATGGTTCGCGCGCCCTCTGGCAACCCAGCCATCGCCGCAGCCCGCAAAGATGCCGGGGTGTCCGCGCCGGCCCGCACCATCCGCCCCGAGAAGTCGTCCAACTCACCTTCGGCGATCGCCAGCGCAAGGTTCGTCACGTCCTGTGGGTCGGTCCACTGGGTACGGCCTTCGTGCATGGCCATCGACCGGGTCATGTCCGTATCGACAACGCCGGGCGCGAGGTCAAACGCATAAACCCCGTGCTCGGCCCCGGCAGCCGCGACGCCACCGGTGATCCGGGCCAGGGCTGACTTCGAGGCGTTGTAGGCCGTCAGCACAGCACTCTCGCGGGTCGCCGCACCGGAGTTGATGTTGATGAATCGCCCACCCCCTCGGTCGATCATGATGGGCGCGATGGCGCGGGTCACTAGGAACGGACCGCGCACATTGGTCTCGATGACCTGCCACCAGAGGTCGGCATCTGACTCCCAGAGGGGCACCTCGGGCTCGATCAGACCTGCGTTGTTGATCACGACATCGATGCTGAGACGAGCGGCCCGCACCTGAGCGACCATCGCAGCGACGGCGGTTTCGTCGGTGACGTCGCAGGACAGCGCTAACGCGTCGCAGCCCACCTCGCGTAGATCAGCTTTCACCTGCGCCAAACCCTCGAGGGAGCGGCCGAGCACCACCACCGACCAGCCCGCACAGCCAAAGGCGAGAGCGATGTGCGCTCCGATCCCACGCGAGCCTCCCGTGACGAGCACGGTCTTCGGGGCCCCGGTCTCAATGGACCCGCCGTTCATGGGTGCAGTTGTCATGCGCGCTGGACCGCCTGGTGGTCTACGCCCGCCCGAGCGATCGCGGCGTCGCGAGCCTCGTTGACCTCTTCGGTGCGTAACGTGCGATCGCTGGCACGGAACACCAACCGGAACGCCAGCGACTTCGCCGTGGCTTCGATCTGGTCGCCCTCGTAGACATCGAAGAGCACGATCGATTCCAGCAACTCCCCAGCACCGGCCCGCAGCGAATCTTCGACCGCCGCGTTGGGCACCGAGCGGGCGACGGCCAACGCCACGTCGGAGGTCGCCTGCGGCTGGGTCGAGATCGGCGAGGCAACGAATCGGTCGGTGCTCATCGCGGCCACCACATCGAGGTCAACCTCGGCAGCCACGGTGCGAGCAGGCAAGCCAAGCGCCGCGATGACTTTGGGGTGCAACTCTCCGGCCCATCCCAACAGGACCTCATCAGTAGCGCCGTCAATTCCTTGTCCAGCCGCGAGCACCAAGCGCACACACCGACCCGGGTGGAACGGCATACGGGAATCAGTGATGGCCCTGACGTCGTGCAGGCCGGCAACGGCAGCCACGCCTCGTGCCCAGCTCACCGCGTCACTGGCCTGGGCCGCTCGACCGCTGCCCCACCAGCCGCCACGCACGACGGACCCGCTGGCGATCATGGCCACGTGCCACGGCTGATCGGGCACAGCGCCGCGAATCTGCGCCAACATCTCGTCGTCGGGCACCGTGCCACCGGCCGGGGCGGGTGCGCTCGCCCTCGTCGCGGCAGAGACCGTGTCGATCTCGAAGAGTGCCACGTCCTTAGCTCCGCGTGACACGTTGCGCCGCAGGGTGTCGGGCAGCGTTTGAAGCAGCTCGGTGCGCATCAGCGGCGCTTCGTCGGACAGCGGATTAGCGAGCACGACCGCATTGCGTCGCGGGTCACCCTTCGGGACCCCGAGGTCGTCAAAGCGCTTCGTTCCGACGAAGGGGTAGGTCAAGACTTCGGCCAAGCCTTGGCCCGCCAGGGCCCCAGCGATCGCGCGGCGAAGGCGTTGGTGGTGGGTGAGACCGCGTCCACCGGGGGCCGAGGGCACGATCGAGGGGATCTTGTCGTAGCCGTCGATACGCGCCACCTCCTCCACCAAGTCGGTGGGGTCGGTGAGGTCCGGGCGCCAGGAGGGTGGCAGCACCGACACGGTGCCACCGGGCGATCCCTCAACGACACAGCCGATCTGCCCGAGGACGTCGATGATCCGCTCTGGGGTGTAGCCCACGCCGACGTATCTGCCCACCAACGCCAACTCCAGGTCGAATTCCGCTCTGGGCGCTCGTTCGTCGACGTCGGTGATCAACGGGTCGGCGGCTCCGCCGCCGAATTGCACGAGCAAGTCGGCTGCCATCTGCGCGGCAGCGTCGCTGTGGGTGGGGTCCACACCGCGCGCGAAACGCTTAGCCGCCTCGCTGGGCAAGCGGTGACGTCGCGCGGTGCGTCCGATGCTCCGGGCGTCGAAGTGCGCCGACTCGATCAGCACGTTGGTGGTCGTGGCGCTGACCTCGCTGGACTCACCGCCCATGACGCCGGCCAAGGCCAGAACCG
>JBBSVB010000112.1:0-7904 GCA_038233875.1 Actinomycetales bacterium
AGAGCACTGGGACGCCGAAGGCATCGAGGTGAAGCCAAACGGCAAGGGCTGCCGGATCGCCACCTACCGCGCGGACCTGGTCGCGCTCGCCTCGGCATACGACGAGGGATTGGCGGCATTCGGCGATCTGTCCTGACGACACGCCCGACCTGAGCGGCCACCGGGTTCACGTGAACCCGAGGGCCGATTCGGACGGGTGCGCCGCCGGGACGAAAGTCAGGCTAGGGGCACGTTCGCGTCCAGCTCGGCCAGCCAGGCGCGCGCGTTGCCGTCCGACGGCGCCCGCCAATCACCGCGCGGCGACACCGCACCCCCGGTCGATACCTTCGGCCCGTTAGGCAGCGCCGACCGTTTGAACTGGCTGAAGCCGAAGAACCGCTTCACAAACAGCTCCAGCCAGGACCGCAGCGCCGCCAGCTCGTAGACGTTGCGCTCACTCGCCGGGAAGCCGGGAGGCCACGCCCCGACCTCAACGTCACGCCACGCATGCCACGCCAAGAAGGCGATCCTGCTCGGCCGGTATCCGTATCGGAGCACGTAGTGCAGGTTAAAGTCCTGCAACTCGTACGGCCCGATCCGCTCCTGTGTGCTCTGGTAGCCCGCGCCATCGGCGGGCACAAGCTCGGGCGTGATCTCGGTGTCCACGATGGACTGCAGCACCGCATCGACGTCGGCGGTGAACATCTGCGAGCTGATCGCCCACCGGATCAGGTGCTGGATCAGCGTCTTGGGCACGCCGGAGTTCACCGTGTAGTGCGACATGTGATCGCCCACCCCGTAGGTGCACCATCCGAGCGCCAGCTCCGATAGGTCGCCGGTGCCGAGCACGATGCCGCCGTGTTGATTGGCCAACCGGAAGAGGTAGTCGGTGCGCAGCCCGGCTTGGACGTTCTCGAACGTCACGTCGTAGACAGGCTCGCCGTCGGCAAACGGGTGCTTCATATCGGTCAACATCTGCCGAGCCACCGGCTGGATGTCGATCTCTTCGAACGTCACGCCCAGGGCCTGCGACAGCAGGGTCGCGTTGGACTTCGTGTGATCCGAGGTCGCAAATCCGGGCAGCGTGTAGGCCAAGATGTCGCGGCGCGGGCGGCCGAGCCGGTCCATCGCCCGGGCCGCCACGATCAGCGCGTGCGTCGAGTCCAACCCGCCGGACACGCCGATCACAATCTTCGGCTGGCCAATCGCGGACAGCCGCCGCTCTAACCCCGACACCTGGATGCTGTATGCCTCGTAGCAGTCGAGCGCCAACGCCTCGGGGTCGTCGGGCACGAACGGGAACCGGTCCACCGACCGGCGCAAACCGATGTCGGTATGCGGGGGCTCGAGCGTGAACTCGACCGTGCGCAACGCTGAAGTCCGGTCGGCATACGCCTCGCGGTTGTCGTCGAACGAGCCGTTGCGCAGCCGGTCTTGGCGGATGCGGTCCAGGTCGAGGTCGGCCACTGCTCGCTGTGCCCCAGACGGGAAGCGGTCGGACTCAGCCAGGAGCCCACCGAGTTCGTAGATCATCGTCTGCCCGTCCCACGACAGATCGGTCGTCGACTCACCCTCCCCAGCGGCGGCATACAGATAGGCACTCAACAACCGGGAGCTCGCCTCAGCGCACAACGTATGCCGCCCGGCCGACTTGCCGATGTTGATCGGGCTGCCTGAGATGTTGGCGATGACCGTGGCCCCGGCGAGCGCCGCAATACTGCTCGGTGGGATCGGCACCCACAGGTCCTCGCAGACCTCCACGTGCAGCGCGAGCCCCGGCACGTCGGTGGCCGCAAAGAGCACGTCCGGACCAAACGGAATCTCAGCCCCACCTAAGACGATCGTCGAGCCGACCATGTCGACCCCGGACGCAAAGTGACGCTTCTCGTAGAACTCGCGATAGTTCGGCAGGTACGACTTCGGAGCGACGCCCAGGATAGCCCCGCGGTGCACAACGACCGCACAGTTGTACAGCCGATTGCGAAAGCGCAGCGGCAGACCGACCACCAACACACTCATCAGGTCGGCGCTCGAGGCCACGACCTCGCCCAAAGCAACCAAGGCCGCATCCAACAGGGGGTCCTGCAGCAGCAGATCGTCGATGGCGTAGCCCGTCAGCCCCAACTCGGGGAAGATCGCCAGAGCCACTGAGTCAGCGGCGCACTCTCGAGCCACCTCGATGGTGCGTTGGGCATTAGTGGCGGGGTCGGCGATGGCCACCGGCACCGTGCAGGTGGCCACTCGGGCAAAGCCCTGGTCGTAGGCGCTGTAGAACTCCACCGGGTCAGTCTGTCAGGCATCGCCGAGGCCATACGGCAGGATGAGCGCATGGATCGTCAGCAGGAGTACGTACTGCGCACCATCGAGGAACGCGACATTCGCTTCGTGCGACTGTGGTTCACCGACATCCTCGGTGCGCTGAAGTCCGTCGCGGTCGCCCCAGCCGAGTTGGAGCAAGCTTTCGACAGCGGCATCGGCTTCGACGGCAGCGCGATCGAGGGCTTCACCCGGGTCTACGAGGCCGACATGGTGGTCCAGCCCGACGCCAGCACGTTCCAGGTGCTGCCCTGGCGCGGCGACAACCCCGGCACGGCTCGCATGTTTGCCGACATTCGGATGCCCGACGGCACCCCCGCGATGACCGACTCGCGGTATGTCCTCAAGCGCACGCTGGACAAGGCCGCCGATCTCGGCTTCACCTTCTACACGCACCCTGAGATCGAGTTCTACCTATTCAAGGAGCCCTACGTCTCGGGCACGATCCCGGTGCCGGTGGACAACGCCGGCTACTTCGATCACGTCGCCCGCGGCGATGGCCACGACTTCCGTCGCTCGGCGATCACCATGCTCGAGCAGATGGGCATCTCGGTGGAGTTCAGCCACCACGAAGGCGGGCCAGGCCAGAACGAGATCGACCTGAGGTATGCCGACGCGCTCTCGATGGCGGACAACATCATGACCTTCCGCACAGTCGTCCGGGAGGTCGCGCTGCAGCACGGATCGCTGGCCAGCTTCATGCCCAAGCCCTTGTTCGGTCAGCCAGGCTCAGGGATGCACACCCACGTGTCGCTGTTCGAGGGCGACACCAACGCGTTCTACGAGCCGTCCGCCGACTACGAGTTGTCGATCACCGGACGCCGTTTCATGGCGGGGCTATTGGTCCACGCTCGGGAGATCTGCGCCGTGACTAACCAGTGGGTGAACTCCTACAAGCGCCTCTGGGGCGGCGGCGAGGCGCCGGCATACGTCTGCTGGGGTCACAACAACCGCAGCGCGATGGTGCGCGTCCCGATGTACTCGATCGGTCGCGGGCACTCTCGCCGGATCGAGATCCGCTCCATCGACTCAGCCTGCAACCCCTACCTGACGTATGCCGTCGTGCTGGCGGCCGGGCTCAAGGGCATTGAGGAGGAGTACGAGCTGCCCGAAGAGGCCGAGGACGACGTGTGGGGTTTGACCGACGGCGAGCGAAGGGCGATGGGCATCGACCCGCTGCCGCAGTCGCTCGGTGAGGCAGTCGCCATCATGGAGGAAAGCGAGCTGCTGGCCGAGGTGCTGGGCGAGCAGGTCTTTGACTTCTTCTTGCGCAATAAGTGGCAGGAATGGTCGGACTACCGCTCGCAGGTCACCTCCTTCGAGTTGGATCGATACTTGGTGCGGCTGTGAACGACCGCCCGGAACCTGCTGCGGCAGACCTTGCCCGGGCCGGATTCACGCAGACCGCGCGATCGCTGGGCGTGTTGGCCGACCTGATGAAGGCCCTTCCCGGCAACGTCGATGCTGGTGAGCTCGTGGCCGACCTGGGTGGTGTGGCCGACCCCGATAACGCGGCCCTGGCCATGATCCGGCTCGCCGAAGCCGACGCCGCAGCTGCCCTCGTGCTCGCTGATGCGGGCGAGCCTCGACGCCGGGTGCTGCGTGTGCTCGGAGCGTCGACCGCCCTCTCCGACCATCTGATCAAACACCCGGAGCACGTTGAAGCCGCTGCTCACTACGCTGCCGCGCAACCCGACGCGGTGGTCGAGGCCGTTCAGGGCCTGAGTGGGCGAGCCGGGGCGGAAGCTCTTCGGGTGGCCTACCGGCGCGAGCTGGTCCGGATCGCGGCCACCGATTTAAGTGCGAAGGACCCTCTGGAGATCCTCCCCGAGGTGGCTCAAGCGTTGGCCGACTTGGCCTCCGCGGCCGTGCAAGCGGCTCTGGTCCTGGCCCAGAGTGACGTGCCTGCGGCCGATCAAGCCACCGTCGCCGTGATCGGCATGGGCAAATGCGGCGGGCGAGAGTTGAACTACATCTCCGACGTAGACGTCATCTTTCTCGGTGCCCCAGCGAGTGGTATCGACGAGGAAGCCGGCATCGCCGTCGCCGCCAAGGTGGCCAGTGCCGTGATGCGGATCTGCGGCGAAGCCACCGCTGAGGGCTCGTTGTGGCCCGTCGATGCCGCGCTGCGCCCCGAGGGCAAGAACGGATCGCTGATCCGAACGCTGGCTAGTCATCGTGAGTACTACCAGCGATGGGCCAAAAACTGGGAGTTTCAGGCCCTGCTCAAGGCGAGGGTCATCGCTGGGGACGACGATCTCGGTCAAGAATGGCTCGATATTGTGCGGCCGTTGGTCTGGGAAGCCGGCAGCCGTGAAGGGTTCGTCGACGACGTGCAAGCCATGCGGCGTCGAGTCGAGGAGCACGTGCCGGCCGCCAGTTCAGACCACCAACTGAAGCTGGGACCTGGCGGCCTGCGCGATATCGAGTTCAGCGTGCAGTTGCTCCAGATGGTGCACGGTCGGGCCGACGACACGCTGCATTCCGGCACAACACTGGAAGCCTTACGGGCCCTGCGGGATGGGGGTTACGTCGGTCGCGACGATGCCGCCGCCTTGGACCAGGCATACCGTTTGCTGCGCTCGCTCGAGCACCGAATTCAGCTCTACAAATTGCGACGCAGCCACCTCATGCCCAGCGATGAGCGTTCGCTGCGCCGGTTGGGTCGTTCGCTCGGTGAGCGCAGCGGTGCAGACAAGGCCATCGTCGCCCGCTGGCGGACCGAGCAACGCGAGGTGCGCCGTTTGCACGAACGGCTGTTTTACCGGCCGCTGCTTGCCGCCGTCGCGAAACTCAGCCCCGATCACCTGCGCCTGTCCCCAGAGGCCGCCCGCACACGCTTGTCGGCGCTCGGCTACCGCGACCCCGCCGGCGCGATGCGCCACCTGGAGTCGCTGACCGAAGGTGTCAGTCGGCGCGCGACCATCCAGCGCACTTTGCTTCCAGTGATGCTGAGTTGGTTTGCCGACGGGGCCGACCCTGACGCCGGGCTATTGGCCTTCCGTCAAATCAGCGACACCCTGGGCACCAAGCACTGGTACTTGGCGATGCTTCGGGACGAAGGCAGCGCAGCCCAGCGACTGGCGATGATCCTGAGCAGCAGCCGGTATGCGGTCGACCTGCTCCTGCGATCGCCCGAATCTGTGGCCCTGCTCGGCGATCCAGCAGGCTTGGTGCCGATCTCGAAGGAGGGTCTGGCCTCGCGGTTTGGAGCGGCGGGGGAGCGGCACACAGAGACGGCTGACGCATACCTCGCGATTCGGGCGGTGCGGGCCAAGGAGTTGGTGCGGATCGTCCTCGCCGACCTGGTCGGCGACCTCAAGGACGTGAAGTTGCGCGCGGCCTTGACCGAGTTGACCGATGCCTACATTCAGGCAGCGCTGGACGTCGCAACGCGTGGGGCCGAGCAACGCATCGACACCATCGTGATCGGGATGGGGCGCCTCGGCGGGCAGGAATTGGGCTACGTCAGCGACGCCGATGTGATGTTCTGCTACCGGCCTCGTTCCGACGCTGCAGCGGCGACGGAGGGTGAAGAGTTACCCGGAAAGCTGGCCGGGGAGGTCATCGCCCGCTTGCGTAAGGGTCTATCCGGGCACGGCCCCGACCCGACGTTGGAGCTCGACGCGGACCTGCGCCCGGAGGGGCGGTCGGGCCCGTTGGTGCGAAGTTTCGAGTCTTACGTCGCGTACTACGCGCGGTGGTCGGCCGGGTGGGAGGCCCAGGCATTGCTACGTGCCCGGGTTGTGGCGGGCGAGCCGGGACTGGCCCACGACTTCACCGCCTTGATCAATCCACTGCGATGGCCTGAAGGCGGTCTCAACGAGACGAGCGTGCGCGAGATCCGCAAACTGAAAGCGCGGATGGAAGCCGAGCGGCTGCCTAAGAATGCCGACCCTCGGACCCACTTCAAGTTGGGGCTCGGCGGCCTCAGCGACGTCGAGTGGGTGGTCCAAACGTTGCAGTTGCAGCACGGCCACACAGTCGCAGGTCTGCAGACCACCGGCACTCTGCCCGCCTTGAACAGCGCTGTTGCAGAGGGACTGGTGACGGCGGCAGATGCTCGCGCCCTGAGTGCGGCGTGGACGATGGCCTCTCAGTTGCGTGATGCAGGGGTGCTGTGGCGTGGACGTCCGGTGGACTCGGTGCCCAGCGATCACCGCGATGCGGAGGGAATTTCTCTGATCCTGCGAAGGCCCGCAGGCGGTGGGGGCGCCTTGGCGCAAGAGTGGCGACAGGTCGCGCGACGGTGTCGCTTTGTCGTGGAACGGCTCTTTTACGGGCAGGCCGCACCGACATCTGCGTCGCGCGTTGGTGCAACGCTCCGGCGTTCTTAGACTGTCCCGGTGAGTTCCGCTTCCGCTACCCCTGCACCCACTTCTGGGCCCGTAGGTATGTGGTTCAGCCGTGGCAACGTAAGCACGGTCAACCTGTGGGCAGCCAAAAGCGTCGTGCCCGTGCTGGTGTCCCGCCTCGGTGGGCACAGCGTGGTGGTGCCTCGCGGTCGATCCGCAGTGGGCGCTCCGTATGACGACGCGGCGCTGATGTGTGCGTCCCGGCTGGCCCCTAACTCGCTTGCTCCCGCGATCGGGTTATGGGTGATCGACGACCGCGCGGCCATCACCGTGCAGGGCGGAAGATGGCGGCGCACCCTGAGTTGGGTCATTTGGGACCCGGCCCGCGGGATGCTGCGCCCCCAAGGCGTGAAGATCGCCACGCCGACGCAGGTGTTGACCGCAGCCGGTGGCGGGAACCGCGCCGAGTTGATCGACATGTTGAACGAGCGGCACCACCCACCCCAGCGTCTGCTGGCTGCGCTGGCGGGGGTGCTAGGACTTCCCGGTTCGGCGGCCCTAGTCGATCCGGACACGCCGTCGACCTGGAAGCGGGTGTGGGAGCACGAACCGCACGATCGGGAGATTCGCTACTTTGAGGACGCCGTTGCCGGAGCGGTGGCGTTGCGCCGGGAGTTGGGTATGCAGAAGTGAGCCTGACTCTGTACGCCGCCGTAGACGTAGCTTCGGGACGGGCCAGTCAAGTGGCTCCTGGGCGCACCGACGACCCGCTCCAGGTCGCCCAAGGGTTGGTCGACGCCGGTGCGACCTGGTTGCATCTGGTGGACCTGGACCAAGCCTTTCGCCGCGGCGACAACCTCGGCCTCCTGTGTGAAGTCATCGCGGCGGTGGGTGTCCCCGTGCAACTGTCAGGGGGCATCGACAACCCGTTGACCCTCCAAGCGGCAGCCGCCACTGACGCGCACCGCATCAATCTGGCCTCTACCTCCTTCTTGAATGAGGACCACGCGCTGAGCTGCGACTTCATCGCTGCTGCGGTCGCCGAGCACGGTAAGCGTGTGGTGGTCGGAATCGACGTGCGGGATGGAGCGGTCGTGGCTCGAGGGACCAACGTCGAGGTAGGAAGCGTGGATCAGGTTGTGGCGAGTGTCGCGCGCACGGGGGCAACGGAGTTCATCGTCGCCGACGCGAGTCGTGATGGCTCTCGGCGCGGTGTGGACGCCGAGATGTTCGGGTCCGTGGGCGCGGCCCTGCGTGACGCCATACCTAATGCCTCTGTCGTGGTCTCAGGGGGAGTGGCTGGCCTTGACGACC
>JBBSVB010000113.1:0-7874 GCA_038233875.1 Actinomycetales bacterium
GAGCTCGGAGACGATCCCGGCCTGGGTGTATTGCGCGATCATGTGCCCGGAGTCCACGCCCGGGTCATCGGCCAGGAACGGCGGCAGGCCGTTGCTGCGGGCCGGGTCCAGGAAGCGGTCGGTGCGCCGCTCGGAGATGCTGGCGAGGTCGGCCACGACGATGGCGAGGAAGTCGAGCGCGTAGGCCACCGGGGCGCCGTGGAAGTTGCCGTTGGACTCCACCCGCAGGTCCGGGGTGACCATCGGGTTGTCGATGGCCGAGGCCAATTCGCGCTCGGCGACCAACTGGGCGTGGTCCATCGTGTCGCGGGCGCCGCCGTGGACCTGGGGGCTGCAGCGCAGCGAATAGGCGTCCTGGACTCGGGTGCACAGCTCTGATCGGTGACTCTCCCGGATGCCCGAGCCCGCCATCATCGAGCGCAGGTTGGCGGCCGAGAGCGCTTGACCAGGGTGCGGTCGCAGCGCCTGCAAGTCGGCGGCAAACACGTCGTCGGTGCCGAGTTGGCCCTCGACGCTCATCGCCGCGGCAATGTCTGCGGTAGTCGCCAGCCGATCCAAGTCGTGCAGGGCGAGCACGAGTTGGCCCAGCATGCCGTCGGTGCCGTTGATCAGGGCCAGGCCTTCTTTCTCTGCGAGCTGCACGGGCTCGAGCCCGGCTGCAGACAGGGCCTGCGCCGACGGCATCAACACGCCATTGGCGTCGCGGGCCTGCCCCTCCCCGATCAGCGTCAACGCGCAGTGGGCCAGCGGGGCGAGGTCCCCGGAGCAACCCAGCGAGCCGTATTCGTACACGACGGGAGTGATCCCGGCCGACAACAGGTCGGCATACGCCCTCGCCGTGCTGGAACGTATGCCAGTCCTGCCCGTAGCCAGGGTCGAGAGCCGCAGGAGCATGGTCGCGCGGATGACTTCGCGTTCGACCTCGGGGCCGGAGCCTGCCGCGTGGGACCGGATGAGGCTGCGCTGCAGTTGCGCGCGGCGCTCGACAGGAATGTGGGTGGTGGCCAACGCGCCGAAACCGGTCGAGATGCCGTAATGCGGTTGATCGTCTCCGGCGAGCGCCTCGATCGCCGCGCGTGACCGATCCATCTCGGCCAAGGAATCGTCGGCAATCCGCACCGGGGCACCGTGTCGGGCGATCTCGACGACGTCCTGGGGCGAAACCCCGGCGATTCCCACGACCAATGCATCCATGGCTTCATCTCACCGCCTCGCCGACCGTGCCGACAGACCCCCACGGTGGTTTGTGTCCCACCGGTGGGACACCTCTCAGCGGCCCCCGCATCGCGTTGCCGGTTGCCTATTAGCAACTCGATCCCCACACACCACGCCAATGCCACAGCACCCACGTGGGCAACATGGGCTACACGGAGCAGGGACAAGCCCACAAACACGATCAGGGCGGCATAGAAGACATCGCCCGCTTTGTCTGCCGTCGGGATCTGCGTGCTTTGCAGGTCCGGCCCACGGCGACCCCGCAGAGGGCTACAGCTCGCGCAGAACGCGGGCCGGTGAGCCCACCGCGAGCACTCCGGCGGGCAGGTCGCGGGTGACCACGGACCCTGCGCCCACCACCGTGTCGGCACCGATGGTGACTCCCGGGCAGACGATGACGCCGCCACCGAGCCACACGTTGTCCCCGATAGCGATGGGTTCGGCTGCCTCCCACTTGTCTCGGCGCGGCCCGGCCTCCGGCGGGTGCGTCGCGGTCAGGAGTTGGACGTTGGGGCCTATCTGCACGTCGTCGCCGATCGTGATGGAGGCAACGTCCAGGAGGATCAGCCCCCAATTGGCAAACGTCCGGGCACCGACCGCCGTCTGGAATCCGTAGTCGCACTGCAGCGGCGGGCGAATCTCGCTGTCTTCGCCAAAGCCGCCCAGGAGCTCGACGAGCAATTCCCGCACCGCCCCTGGCGTGGTCGGGTCGATCGTGTTGATCTGGTGGGTCAGTCGCTGCGCCCGCTGAGAATCACGAGCCAATTGCGGGTCGTCGGCGATATACATCTCACCGGCCAGCATCTTGTCCCGCATGCTCTTTTCTGCCACGGCCCTAGCCTCGCGCCGTCTCGAGGGCGGTCTCGAAGGCAAGGCCCCCGCCGAGAGCGATCATGACGATGCCGCCGCTCTGGGTGGTGCGGCGGATGCGCTTCGAATCTCTGGCAAACCACCCGCGCACCGAGCCAGCAAAGAAGGCCCAGCCGCTGTCGAGGGTCAAGGCGATGGCCGAAAAGATGAGGCCTAACATGGCGATCTGGAACGGCACATTGCCGTTGCCCGCGTTGACGAACTGCGGCAAGGCGGCCGAGAAGAAGACCAGCGATTTGGGGTTCAGGACTCCCACCACGAAGCCTTCGCGCAGGGACCGGAGGCGACCGACTGCCGAGCCGTCGACGGGAGTCTCAATCTCGAAGGCACTGCTACCCGCCGAGCGCACCGCCCGATACCCGAGCAGCATGAGGTAGGCCGCACCGACGAGTTTGACGACGAGCAGCAGCGTTTCCGAGCGTTGCAGCAACGGCCCCAGGCCGATAGCGACAACCCCGGCTAGGAGCAGCGTCCCCAACGCGTTGCCGGCCGCCGACAGCCACGCCGCGAATTTGCCGAGCGCCAGAGCCCGGCCGATCACGAACAAGACACTCGGGCCGGGGACCGCGATCAGCAAGGCGGAGGCGACCGCGAACGCGATGATTTGAGATGTCGACACAACGGCAAGGATCGCACGCCAGCGGCGGGGTGGCGCACCCGTGTTTACTGTGGCTTGTGGCTGCCGGGGACGCTTTGGACGTGCTGGGCCTGCTGGCCCGCCACGGCGGCCCGATGCCAGCGGGACGGATCGCCGTCGAGTTGGGGTTGGCGCGCTCCACGACCTACCGGTTGCTCGACGTGTTGATCGCCCGAGGGTATGTCGTCCATCTGCCTGAGCAGCGCCGCTTCGCGCTGGGCGTGGCCGCGTTCGAGCTCGGGTCGGCATACTCCCGGCAGGGCAGTGTGCAACGAGCCGCCCGGCCCCTGCTAACCCACCTGTCGTCATCGTGCGAGCAGAACGCTCACCTGGCGATCTTGCACGGCACCGACGTGCTCTACCTGATCGAACAGCGCTTCCGTGGTCGGCCCTCTTTGGTCAGTGACGTCGGCGTGCGGCTGCCGGCCGCGCTGACCGCGAGCGGCCTGGCGATTCTCGCCCACCTGCCGTCTGCCCAAGTGCGCGCTGTCTTCGGCAGCGCCGACGCTTTCGTGCAACGCCATGGTCTCGGGCCGACCTCGTTGAGTGCGCTCCGGACGCTGTTGACCCAGACCCGACAACGGGAGTATGCCGTGGAGGTCGACTCCGTCACAGCGGGCTTGAGCTCGGTGGCAGTGGCGGTGCTTGATAACTCGGGGTATCCCGTCGCTGCGGTTACGGTGACCTTCGCTGCAGGCCCGGGTGACGGCATACCGCCAGGGTTGGTGCCCGCCGTGACTGAATGCGCCGGGGCCGTCTCCCGCCGCCTCAATGGGCGGCCAGCCCTGTGACACCCCGATCAGGTCACCCGAGCCCCACGAAAGTGAGTGCAGCATGCCCTTCTATCAACTCGTCTCGATCATCGGCTCGGTCCTGCTTCTGACCGCCTACGGGGGTCTGCAGATCGGCGTGCTCAACGCCCGCACGTCGTACCTCTACCAGTTTTTCAACCTGTTCGGAGCGGCCTTCCTGACGTACTCGGTGATTGAGCCGTTCAACAGCGGGGTCTTCATTACGGAGTCTGTGTGGACCATCTTCAGCGTCATCGGCTTGGTCAAACTCTTCGGCATCCGCCGCGACAATCGCCAAGCGGCCGCTCTTGGCGAGCCATCCGAAGCGGCGCGGCCCACCGACTGAGTTAATCGACCTGACGAAGGCCACTCTTGCCAGACCCACATGCAAGGTCTCAGCTGTCGAGGCCAAGCGCCGGAGCATCTTTCGCCTATGCCGACAGCTCGGTGGCTACAGTGACTGCGGCTCACCCGAGGAGAACCCACATGGCCCGCAGGATCCCGGCCCGCGAAGTCGCGGGCTACTCAGCCGGAAGCGTCGGCACCGGTGGATTCGGCACGCTGCCCGGCCTCGTCCTCGCCTACTACCTGACCGACACCTTGGCCGTGCCAGCGCTGATGGCGTCCCTCGTGGTGATCGTGCCCAAGGTCTGGGACGTCATCATCGACCCGGCGATTGGCGCAATGAGCGACGCCGAGTCGGCCCGCTGCAACTCGCGGACCCGCCTGATGACGATCGGCGCGTTGACCCTGCCGATCGGCTTCATCGGCACCTTCGCCGTGCCCGACGGCTGGTCACCAGCCGCCGCCGCAGGATGGGTGTTGGTCTACTTTGTGCTGGCCACGTCATCATTCAGCCTCTTCCAAGTGCCCTACATCGCGCTGCCGGCCGACCTCACCGACGGCTACCGCGAACGCACCCGCCTGATGACGTGGCGGATCGCGACACTGACCTTGACGATCCTGCTGGTGGGCGCGGGCGGCCCAGCTCTTCGGGACGCCGCCGGTGGTGGGCGCGGCGGATACCTCTTGATGGCGCTGGTGATCACGGCGTTGCTGCTGGCCGGGATGCTCGGAGCGGTCTGGGGGCTGCGCCGCCATCGCGCCATTCCGGTCGAAGCAACGCCGCCAGTCAGCGCCCGCGATAGTTATGCAGCGGGGCTGGCAGTGATCCGGGACGAGCCTGCATACCGCGCGTTGTTGTCGGTTTTCGTCCTACAGGCGCTCGCCATCGGCATCATGCTCGGCGCCGCGCAATACGTCGCGACCTACGTGCTCGGCAAGCAGAGCGCCCTGACCTTTGTGTTCCTCGCGCTCGTCGGCCCGGCGCTGCTGGTGATGCCGCTGTGGAGCCGGTATGCCGCCACGCACGGCAAGCCCGCGTCGTTGTGGGTCGCGTCGCTCGGGTTCTTAGCCGCGACGGTTGCGCTGCTGGGACTGCTGATCGCGCCGGGGTGGTGGGTCTACGTCGTCGTCGCCGTGGCCGGGGTCTCCTACGCAGGTATGCAGCTGTTCCCGCTCGCGATGCTGCCTGACGTCATCCACGCGGCTGGGCGTGGGCGCGGCGGCACCATGAGCGGAGTGTGGACGGCCGGTGAGACCGCTGGCCTCGCGCTCGGCCACAGCATCGTGTTGATCGCGCTGGCCATCGGCGGTTTCCAGTCCAGCGTCGGCGGCGTGGCCGTCGACCAGCCGGAGTCGGCCCGCCTCGCGATCGTGCTCGCGTTCTCAGCCGTGCCCGCAGTCTTGGTGGTCCTTAGTTTGATCGGGCTCCGCCGCTACCCCGAGCCTGCCTCTGCCACCCCCTTGACCACCGATCCCGAAGGAACGCCGCTGTGAGCCCATCCCACATCTTTGAGCCCACCGAAATTTTAGGGCGACTGTCGGCATACCGCGAGCACGACGCCCCAACCCACGGTGGCCGGGTGCTCTCCTACGTCTACGACAGCGGCCTTCCTGAGCTCGACGCGCTAGCCGGTGACGCGGCACGGATGCTGCAGACCGTCAATGGCCTGGACCCGACGACGTTCCCGTCGGTGGCGCTGATGGAGGGCGACCTGGTGGCGTTCGGCCGCACGATGCTGCACGGCCCGACCGCGACCGGCTCGATCACCTCAGGCGGCACCGAAAGCTGCATCCTCGCCGTCAAGGCGGCACGGGAACTGTGGCGCACTCGCCACCCTGACTCCACCGATCGACCCACGTTGGTGGTGGCGACCTCTGCCCACGCGGCCTTTCACAAGGCTGCCCACTACTTGGGGCTCGAGGTCAGCGTCATCTCGGTCGATCCGGCGACCGGGCTGCCGTCCGCCCGCGCCA
This sequence comes from Actinomycetales bacterium, assembly GCA_038233875.1. GTDB lineage: Bacteria > Actinomycetota > Actinomycetes > Actinomycetales > Dermatophilaceae > Ornithinicoccus. The sequence goes on from JBBSVB010000113.1 coordinate 5,833, forward strand.
TGATCGATGCCCTCACCGATCGGACGGCCCTTGTGGTGGTGTCGGCGCCGTCCTACCCACACGGAGTGATCGACCCGGTCGCTGAGGTTGCTGCGGCAGCCCAAGCCGCGGGTGTGCCGTGCCACGTCGATGCATGTGTGGGCGGATGGATCTTGCCCTGGTGGGAGCGAGCCGGTGGCGAGGCGCTGCCTGCGTGGGATTTCGCAGTGCCGGGGGTCAGCAGCATCAGCGCTGACCTGCATAAGTACGGGTATGCCCACAAAGGCACGTCATTGTTGCTCTTCGCCGATCCTGAGCTCGATCGCGCTCGCTACTTCGCGCTGACCGACTGGCTCGGCTATCCGGTGGTCAACCCGACGGTGCTGGGCACGCGTTCGGCAACATCGTTGGCGGCGGGTTGGGCCGTGGTCCGGGCCCTCGGGCAGCCGGGGTATGTCGAGCTGACCGCTCAGGTGGTCCGCGCCACTGCGGCGGTGCGCGAGGCCGTCGAGGCTATCGATGGGTTGAGCGTCCAAGCCGAGCCGACCGGGCCACTGATCGCTGTCGGAACTGACGCCTCGGTGGCGCCTGAAGCACAGGTCGATCCCCACCTCTGGTCCGCCGCCGTGGCGACTCGCGGCTTCGTGCTGCAAGGCCAACCCGGGCTGGTGCAGCCCGACGGCTCAGTCATTGCCCGCACCACCCACCTGACGATCACCCCCGTGACCCTCGGCCTGCTCGACGAACTCCTCCCCTCCCTTCGGGACGGAGCCGACGCCACCCGAGGCAACCACACCACCAACGCACCGGGTGACGCGGCAGATGCTGACCCAGCGGACGACATACCCGATCCGGCCGCGCTGGCTGAGCTCGCACGCACCACCGGTGAGATCGACCTCACGACCGTTCTGTGCCTCATCGAAGCCCTACCCCGGAAAGCTCGGCACGCCTGCTCACCGACTTCCTCGCCGAGTTCACCGCGCCACGCGCCTAGCCACAGCCGAAGGCCTCCTCACCGCCGGACGACCATCTCGTGTCATGACGACCAAGCACTCAAACAGGCAAACAACTTCGTGAACAGCACGCGACCTGGGGTGACACGCTTGGCGGCATACCTTTGCCTGTTTGAATGCCCGGTTGTCCCTTCACGCTCGGCCGACGAGGCCCGTGTCGCGCATCGAAGCGGGCTTGAGGCTCGACGTCCCATACCGTGTGGCCATGTCATCCGACCCGACTTGGTTCCTCCTTGGCCTCGCAGCCCTCGTCGTCCTGCTGATCACTGCCCTGACGGCATACCTTGCGCGCACCGAAGCGGACGCCGTCGAGCGTCGCGGGCTGGGCCGTGCCAGGGCGGACCGGACCCCGGTCGCTTCCTCCGACGCCCAGGTCGCGGAGCCCGCTCCCGACGCTAAACGGCGACTCGCGGTGATTGTGAACCCGACCAAGTTCGACAACGTCGCTGAGGTCCGCGGAATGATTCGGAGGACGTGCGTCGGGCAGGGTTGGGCTGACCCGTGGTGGGCCGAGACCACCGTCGAGGAGCCCGGCCAGACCCAGGCTCAAGCCGCGATCAAGGCCGGGGTCGACGTGGTGTGCCCCCTCGGGGGGGACGGCACCGTGCGCAACGTCGCCTCGGCGCTGGTTGATTCGGGTATGCCGATCGGCCTGCTTCCCGGTGGCACCGGCAACCTGCTCGCGCGCAACCTTGAGTTGCCGGTCGACTCCATCCGACGATCGCTGGTCGTCATCCTCACCGGTCGTAACGCTGAGATTGACACGTGCATACTCACGTTGACCCGTCCTGAGGTCGACGACCTCAAGGAGCGCGCCCAAGACCCAGACGATTCGGCGCGCAATATCGACATGCACGACGCGGCCCATAATCCCGATACCCCCAAGGTCGAAGAACACACCTTCTTGGTGATGGCCGGCCTCGGTTTCGACGCCGAGATCATGGCCACGGCTCCCGAAGACCTCAAAGCCACCATCGGCTGGGGCGCCTACGTTTTTGCCGGTGCCCAACACCTGAAGGGCCCGCGGTTCCACGTGGACGTGGAGTTTGC
>JBBSVB010000114.1:0-7867 GCA_038233875.1 Actinomycetales bacterium
AGCGGATTGAGGCACTGCTGCCCTTCCAGGTCAACGCCGAGTTGATGGCGGCCACCGGCAACCCCAAGGCGCGTTTCATGCACTGCCTCCCGGCGTTCCACAACACGGCGACGACTATCGGCCACACCCTGGTCCAGCAGTACCCTCACCTGGCCGGCGGCCTCGAAGTGAGCGACGAGGTCTTCGAATCGAACGCCAGCATCGTCTTCGACCAGGCCGAGAACCGACTGCACACGATCAAGGCGCTGATGGTTGCCACTCTGGCCTGACCGGGCCACACTCAGAGCGCTGTCATGATGGGCCAGTGACCGCAGACAATGGATCCGTGACCGCAACAGTGCACGGTGGGGAATCCGCTCAACTTCGCGAGCCTGCCTACCTCGTTGACCCTGCCGCGATGCGCTACTGGGCCGTTAAATCTCTTGCTTCTGGCCTGATCACCTGGGTCATCCTCTTCGTGGTCTACTCCTTCGTTATCCCCGATTCATGGCGGGTGTGGGCCGGACCGTTGGCCATCGTCCTGGTCCTATGGGATCTCGTTGAGCTGGCCGTGGTGCCGCGCTGGCGCTACCGCGTGCACCGCTGGGAGGTCACTTCCACCGCGATCTACACCCGCTCGGGGTGGTTCAACCGCGAGCAGCGCATTGCCCCCCTATCCCGGGTGCAGACGGTGGACTCCGAACGCGGCCCGCTGATGCGCATGTTCAAGTTGGCCTCCATCACGGTGACCACGGCATCTGCGGCTGGTCCGCTGACCATCTCCTGCCTCAACACCGACGTCGCGGACCGGGTTGTCGCCGACCTGACCGCGATCACTAGCCGCAGCGAGGGCGACGCCACATGAGCGAGGCTGGGGCACCTCCGCCGGAAAATCTGCCTCCGCAGGGGCCGGCATACGAGCTGCCTCCGCCACCGGTCTCGGCGATCGACGACTGGCAGCGGTTGAGCAAGCGCAACATCGCCCTCTACCCGGTGTTGTCCATCAAGAATCTGCTCGTGCCGCTGATCTTCGCGTTCTTCATCGGCGGACGAAGCGACGCCAGTTTTTTCAGCGGCCCCTGGTTCGCGTTGGCGGTTGTGGCGTCGGCACTGCTCTTCGGTATCGTGCCTTGGCTGACCACGCGGTACCGCATCACCGAGACCCAGTTTCAGCTTCGCCGCAGCTTCATCAGTCGCAAAGTGCTGACCGCCCCGTTGGACCGGGTCCGCAGCGTCGACCTCGAGTCCAGCCCCATACATCGCATCCTGCGCTTGTCCAAGGTGTCCATCGGCACAGGAGTCGACTCCAGCCGCATCGACCTCGACGCGCTGACGACGACCCAAGCCGCGCAACTGCAAGAGTTCCTGCTGGCTCGCAAGCAGGCACCGACTGCACATGACGCTCCGTCAGCAACACACGACAGTGGGGGTATGCCGTCAGCCGCAGAGGTCGACGACGTCACATCTGCGCACGAAACGACAGGTTCGCAGGATGAGACCGAACTCGCTCGGATCAACTGGTCGTGGTTGAAGTTCGCTCCCTTCAGCCTCGCCAGCCTCGTCGTCGTGGCCGTGGTCGGGGGCTTCGGCGGCCAGTTTATCGGGGACATCTCGATCGACGAACAGTTCTCGGCGGTCGAGGGTGGCTGGGACTGGCTGGTGAGTCAAGCGCTCGTGGTCCTCGTGATCGTCGGTGCCATCGCCGTCATCGTGGGGTGGCTGCTTTTATCGACGCTGTCCTACGTGTTGACCTGGTGGAACTTGCGCCTGACGAGGATGAGTGGCGGGACGCTGCGCCTCATGCGCGGCTTGTTTACCACCAAGACCACCACCGTCGAGGAATCGAAAGTGCGCGGAGTGGTGATGACCGAACCGGCGTTGTTGCGCTTCGTGAAGGGGGCAGAGCTCTCGACGCTGTCGACCGGAGTGGGCGATGGAGGCAACACGCAGGTGCTTCCACCGTGCCCTCGTGAGGTAGCGATCAGCGTCGGCCATTCGGTGTTGGAGGAGGAGGGCCCGCTGACCCAGGTGTTGGCGCAACACGGGCCGTGGGCACGCCGACGCTGTCACGTAAGAGCTCAATGGGGAACGGTGTTCTGGGCCGTGGCCGCCAGCGTTGCAACCTATTTCTTCGACTTACCGTTGTGGCTGCCGGCTGTCGTCTTCGCGGTCTGGGCAGGGTTGGCTGTGGCGCTCGCGGAAGCCTCCTATCGCCACCTGGGTCACGGCCTCACCGACCAGCACGTCATGAGTGCGCACGGGACACTTGGTGTGACCCGCGAGGTGCTCGAGCGCTCGGGGGTCATCGGCTGGGTAATCCAGCAATCGTTCTTCCAGCGTCGGCGCGGGTTAGCTACCCTCATCGCCACCACCGCCGCCGGGTCCGAGTCGGTGAACTTCCTCGACATACCCTTTGACTTGGCTGTCGCGATGGCTCGCGAAACAACGCCTGAGGCTTTCGAGTCTTTCGTGTGATCGTCTGTCCGAAGCGAGTAGCGGTCAGGTCCAGAAGTCGAACCACAGCCTCCATTGCCATTCCTCGCGGGGGATGGTCTGCGCGGTATAGACCGGGTAGTACCAGATGAAGAGCGCCACGGCCCCGACGGTGTAGCCGATCACGATGATGGCCCCCCACTTGCGGCGTGTTGCCGACGCGTCCTCGCGGCCGAGCACCAAGGCCATACAGGTGATCACGATCAGCACCAGCCACGGCACAAACGCCACGGCATAGAAGGAGTAGATCGTGCGCGATTGGTAGAGGAACCACGGCAGCCACCCGGCGACGAGCCCGGTCAGGGCCGCGCCGGCCCGCCAGTCACGGCCAAAGAGCCACAAGAACAGCACCACGACCAGGCCAGCCGTCGCGCCCCACCACAAAAACAGATTGCCGAGCGAAGCGATGTATTTGACACACTCGTCGGCGCCGCACCCTGATTCGCCTTGCTTGGGCCATTCGGAGAAAAACAGCGTCGGGCGGCCCTGCACCAACCAAGACCAAGGGCTTGAGGACCATGCGTGCTCGTTGGCCAGCCCGACGTGGAACGCCAAGATCTCTTGGTGGTAGCTCCATAGGGATCGCAACGGGTCGGGGACGTACTCGGCCAAGCCCCTGGCAGGGTGGGTCACGGCCCAATTGCGTTTGTAGCCGCCGTCGGTGAAAAACCATCCGGTCCAGGTGGCGAGGTAGGTCACCAAAGCGATAGGCACGATCGTGACAAAGGCAGGTATGCCGTCGCGCATGATTCCCGCGGTGAACCAGCGCCGGGACCCGACCGTGCGCCGCGCCCCGATGTCCCACAACACCGTCATCAACCCGAAGGTGGCGATGAAGAACAACCCGGACCATTTGGTCCCGACCGCCAAGCCCAAGCTGACGCCTGCGGCCAACCGCCACCACCGCATACCCAACGATGGGCCCCACCTCATTGCTGCTCGTGCGTGATCCGGCATCGCTCCGACAAGCTCGGCCAGCCGCGCGCGACCGGAGGACCGGTCGCGGATCAGACACCAGAAGGCGATCAACACCCAGAACATCAGGAACACGTCGAGCAAGCCGGTGCGCGAATGCACGAAGTGGTGGCCGTCTGCGGCGAGCAGCACCGCAGCAACCGTGGCCAGCAGTGCGTTGTGCCACATATGCCACACGATGCGAGCGAGCAGCAGGATCGAGATAGTGCCCACCACGGCAGCGGCAAACCGCCAGCCCACCGTTGAGTCCACCCCGAAGAGCCACTGGCCGCTGCCGATCATCCACTTGCCCACCGGCGGGTGGACCACCAAGTCCGGGGTGGTCGCGTAAACGTCCGCATTGCCCGCGTTGAACAGGTCGTCCGGCTCCGCCAGACCCGGCTTGATGTCCCGCTCGTAGCCGAACTGCACCAACGACCACGCCTGCTTGACGTAATAGGTCTCGTCAAAGACCAGTTTGTGCGGATACCCCAAGCGGTAGAACCGGACCGCGCCACCGATCAGCATCACCAGCAGCGGTCCCCACCACGCCCACGCCGCCTGGCGGGCGCTCGCAGGCAAGCCAACGAGTTGGCGACGGAGCGTTTGTGCGGGGCTGGGGGGTTGCGCCACCGTGCGGGCAGGGGAGGCGGCAACGATCACGTGGCACATCGTAGGCAACCACTCTCACCGCTGCCTGTGTGCGGCCTGTATCATCGCCGGATGGCCACATCGACGCTCTCAACGGGCAGGTCCACCAAGACCAGCAGCATCCTGTTGAAGACCACCATGGCCCTGAGTGGGCTCATCTTTGTGGGATACATCGTCGCCCACATGTACGGCAACCTGAAGATTTTTGCCGGGACCGAGGCGTTCAACGAGTACGCGGAGCATCTGCGCGAACTCGGCGAACCAATCCTTCCCTACGAGGGCCTGCTCTGGATTATTCGAGTGGTCCTGGTGGCGAGCCTCTTCGTTCACGCTTACGCGGCCTACTCGTTGTGGCTACGAGCGGGGAGCGCGCGCAAGACGCGATACGTGGTGACCGCCGCCGCCCGCCAACTCTGGGTTTCGCGTGCGATGCGGTGGGGCGGGACTGCCCTGTTGCTTTTCATCGTCTTCCACATCCTGCACTTCACGACCAACACTCTCAAGCTCAACGGCGACTACGCAGACCCGGCGTCTCGCTTGGTGTCTAGCTTCGAGCTTTGGTGGGCCGTAGGCATTTACGCCTTGGCCGTCTTGGCGTTGGGGATGCACCTGTGGCACGGCATCTGGGCGGCTGGCATGACGCTGGGGCTAAACACCAGTGCCAAAGCCGCGCAGGCTTTGCACAGCGTTGCGGCAGTCACCGCAGTCGTGGTGGTGATCGGCTTCCTAGCCCCGCCGTTCGCGATCTTGTTCGGCTTCGTCCCGTCCGGCTTCACGTCTAGATTGTGGCCCGAGCGACGCATTATTCATCTGGATTCACACGTAGGAGGACGCGATGACGGACACTCTGACCGAAACCGAACCGCAGCGCACGGCTAGTCACGGTGACTACTACTCCGATGGAGGGCCCCTGAACGACGGTGCGGCCCCCGGGGGGCCGATCGGCGAACGTTGGTCGACGCGAAAGTTTGAAGCGAAGTTGGTCAACCCGACCAACCGCCGCAAATTGAGCGTGATTATCGTCGGGACGGGATTGGCTGGTGCGTCTGCTGGTGCCACTCTCGGCGAGGCCGGATACCACGTCAAGAGTTTCTGCTATCAGGACAGTCCGCGACGGGCTCACTCGATTGCGGCCCAGGGCGGGATCAACGCGGCTAAGAACTACAAGGGCGATGGCGATTCGACCTATCGTTTGTTCTACGACACCGTCAAGGGTGGCGACTACCGCTCACGCGAGTCCAACGTGTATCGCCTGGCCGAGGTCAGTGCCGACATCATTGACCAGTGCGTTGCTCAGGGTGTCCCGTTCGCTCGTGAGTACGGCGGCATGCTGGACAACCGTTCGTTCGGTGGGGTGCAGGTCTCACGGACGTTCTATGCTCGCGGGCAGACCGGTCAGCAGTTGCTGATCGGCGCATACCAGGCATTGGAGCGGCAGATCGCGGCCGGTTCAGTTGAGATGTATGCGCGACACGAAATGCTCGAGCTCGTTGTCGTTGACGGTGTGGCCCGGGGGATCATCGCTCGCGACATGGTCAGCGGGGAGATTGAGACCCACCTTGCGGACACCGTGGTCCTCGCCACCGGCGGCTATGGCAACGTGTTCTACCTCTCGACCAATGCGATGGGCTGCAACGTCACCGCCACATGGCGCGCTCACCGCAAGGGGGCCTACTTCGCCAACCCCTGCTACACGCAGATCCACCCCACCTGCATACCGGTGTCGGGCGACTATCAGTCGAAGTTGACCCTGATGAGTGAGTCGTTGCGCAACGACGGCCGGATCTGGGTGCCCAAGAGTGCGGACGACTGCGGCAAGGTTGCTACCGACATTGGCGAAGACGACCGCGACTACTACCTTGAGCGCATCTACCCGGCCTTCGGCAACCTGGTGCCGCGTGACATTGCCTCGCGCGCCGCGAAGAACGTCTGCGACGAAGGCCGCGGAGTCGGACCCGGGGGTCTGGGTGTCTATCTCGATTTCTCCGACGCGATTGAGCGCCTCGGGCGCTCGGCCGTCGAGAGCAAGTACGGAAACTTGTTCGATATGTACAAGCAGATCACCGGAGAAAACCCCTACGAGACGCCGATGCGCATCTATCCCGCCGTCCACTACACGATGGGCGGGTTGTGGGTCGACTACGACCTGCAGTCCAACATTCCGGGTCTTTTCGTGGCCGGTGAGGCCAACTTCTCCGACCACGGTGCCAACCGGCTCGGAGCATCGGCTTTGATGCAAGGTTTGGCCGACGGCTACTTCGTGTTGCCCAACACCATCCGCAACTACCTTGCCGAGGGGCCCTATCCCAAGATCGAGCCCAGCGACCCAGCGGTCGTTGAGGCCGAGCAGGCCGTGCGCGAGCGTATCGACCACTTCTTGAGGATCAAGGGCACCAAAACGGTCGATACCTTTCACAAGGCCCTCGGCAAGATCATGTGGGACAAGTGTGGGATGGAACGCAGCGAAGAAGGGCTAACGGAGGCGATTGCGGAGATCCGCGCTCTGCGCGAGGACTTCTGGAAGAACGTTCGAGTTTTGGGCGCAGCGGACACGCTGAACCAGTCGCTGGAGAAGGCCGGCCGAGTGGCCGACTTCTTGGAGCTTGGTGAGTTGATGTGCGTCGATGCCCTACACCGCAACGAGTCCTGTGGCGGTCACTTCCGCACCGAGTCGCAGTCTGATGAGGGCGAGGCCGTGCGCAAGGACGAGGAGTTCGCGTATGTCGCCGCCTGGGAGAGCACCGGAGACGGCCCCCACGTGTTGCACAAGGAAGACCTCGAATACCAGTTCGTCGAGATGAAGCAACGGAGTTACAAGTGAAGATCAAACTGAAGATCTGGCGTCAGGAACGGCCAGAGAGCAAAGGTCGCATAGCGAAGTACCGCTTAGACGACGTATCCGAAGACATGTCGTTCCTGGAGATGCTGGACGTCCTGAACGAAAACTTGATCAACGACGGTGAAGAGCCCGTGGCGTTCGACCACGACTGCCGCGAAGGAATCTGCGGATCCTGCGGAGTGGTCATCAACGGCCAAGCGCACGGCCCAGAGGTCACCACCACCTGCCAGTTGCATATGCGCTCGTTCAACGATGGCGACGAGATCGTGATCGAGCCGTGGCGCGCCGAGGGATTCCCGGTCGTCAAGGACTTGGTCGTTGACCGCAGTGCCTTCGACCGCATCGTGCAGGCCGGTGGTTTCATTTCGGCCAATACCGGTGCAGCCCCAGATGCCCACGCGACGTTGGTCCCCAAAAAGAACGCCGATAAAGCCTTCATGGGCGCGGAGTGTATCGGCTGCGGGGCGTGTGTTGCAGCGTGTCCGAATGCCTCGGCCATGTTGTTCATGGGTGCCAAGATCACCCACCTAGGCGAGTTGCCGCAAGGCCAGCCCGAGCGAGACGCGCGCGTGGTGGCTATGACGGAGCAGCACGACGCCGAGGGCTTTGGTGGTTGTACCAACCTTGGTGCCTGCGCAACTGCGTGCCCCAAGGGCATTCCGCTGACCGTGATTTCGCAGATGAATCATGACCGTCAACGCGCCGCCCTTCACTCGAGCGACTAAGGCATCGGTGGGTCCAGCGCGTCGCGTGAGCCATGAATGACGCGCCGACCGCGCATCACGACCCACCCGATGCCTGCTTGGATCAATGCGGGCAAGAGCATCAAGGCCCACAGCAGCACCTCCCCGGCGACTCCCCGGGGATCGAGCAGTCCGAGCAGGTCTTCTAACGGGATGAGCAGGAACGATGTAGGTGCCGTCAGGACGATGACGTAGACGCCCGCAAAGG
>JBBSVB010000115.1:0-7730 GCA_038233875.1 Actinomycetales bacterium
AGGATGCGTTGGTCGTCAACAACGGAGCGGCTGCTTTGCTGCTGGCGGTGCTCGCGCTACCAGGGGAGGTGTTGCTTTCGCGCGGGGAGATGGTCGAGATCGGTGACGGTTTCCGTCTGCACGACATGTTGGCGGGGGCCGGCGTCGCCGTTACCGAAGTAGGCGCCACAAACCGGGTCCACCCCCACGACTACATCGACGCTCTCGGCGCGAATACGGGGTGCATCCTCAAAGTGCACCCCAGCAACTTCGAGACGGTGGGGTTTACCACCTCGGTGTCGACGGCCACCCTCGCGCAGATGGATGCCCCGGTGGTCGTGGATATCGGATCGGGGCTGCTGGAGCCGCACGCCTCTTTGCCCCACGAGCCGGACGCACGCGCTGCGCTCGCGGACGGTGCCGACCTGGTGACCTTCAGCACCGACAAACTTCTCGGCGGCCCGCAGGGTGGAGTCATTGCAGGTCGCGCCGACCTTGTGCACCGCGCTCGCCGCCACCCGTTGGCGAGGGCCTTGCGGGCCGACAAACTGACTTTGGCCGCGCTATCGGCGACGCTGCGCTCGGATCAGCGCCCGCCGACTCTGGCCATGGCACAGCTCGACGCCGCCGACCTGATGCGCAGGCTGCTCCGGATCCAAGAACGCGTCGGCGGTGAGATGATCGACACCTACGGCGTGATAGGGGGTGGGTCTGCGCCGGGCGCTCAGATCCCGGGGCCGGCACTAAGTTTCGACGCCTCTCTCGCTGGGCCCCTGCGACAGGGCAGACTCGCAGTGGTGGCCCGAACGCAAGCCGATCGCTGCGTCATCGACCTTCGGTGCGTTTCAGCAGAGCGCGACGATGCCGTCGCGGATGCCTTGGCGGCAGCGTTGCATGCGCAGGCCTGAGGGTGACCGTCACCTTGATTGACGCCACGATGATCGACGCTGCGATCATTGCGACCGCTGGCCACGTCGATCACGGCAAGTCGAGCTTGGTGCGGCTGCTGACCGGCCAAGACCCGGACACCCTAGCCGCCGAGCAACGCCGCGGCCTGACCATCGAATTGGGCCACCAATGGCTCGACCTCCTCGGGGTAGGCCTCGTGTCGCTGGTAGATGCCCCGGGCCACGAAGATTTCCTCGGCACCACTGTTGCGGGGCTGAATGCCGCCACAGCGGTGATGCTGGTGGTGGCCGCCGACGAGGGATGGTCGGCCCAGACGACCCAGCACCTAGCCGCTATCCGGGCCCTCGGCCACGATCGCGTCGCCCTCATCATCACCAAAACGGACCGCGCCGACCCCGCCTCTGCGTTATCCAGCGCACTGGAGCGCTTGCGGGGTGTTGGTCTCACACCAGTGGCTCATGCGTGCGTCAGCGCAAAGGCGCGCGTTGGCATACCTGAGCTCCTTGTGGCGCTATCTGCCCTCGCTCGGCGTCCCGAGGGGGCTATCGCGTCGCATGGATCGCCGCGGCTATGGGTTGATCGGTCGTTCACGCTGCGCGGTATAGGGACGGTGGTCACCGGCACGTTGCACGAGGGGGCGCTGGCCGTCGGCGATCACCTGGTCCACGGCGGCCATGGCCTGCGAGTGCGAGGTATGCAGCGACACGGGAGCGAGTTGTCGGTGGTGACCGGCCCCGCTCGCGTCGCGCTCAACCTTGCCGGAGTCTCCCCGCAGGACGTGCCTAGAGGATCGCAACTCACGATGCCGGGCGATGAGTTGATCACCCGGATCAGTGGACACCTTCGGCCTGTCGATGAGGCTCACCGTCGGTGGCCCCGCGAGCTGCTCGTCGCGCTCGGGACCACGAGCATGGCGGCGCGACTGACAGTGATCGACGGGCGTGCGCACGTGAGGCTGCCGCATCCGTATGTCGTGCGCTCAGGCGACAGGATGCTCCTGCGTGATCCCGGCGGCCGGGTAGTGATGGGTGGAGTTGAGATTGATCGCGTCGGACCGCCGCCGCGCCGCAGCCCTGCCACGAGCAACGAAGTCCCGGCTCCGGTGGCGGTGGCATCCGGCGACCAGGCGCTCCTCGATCATCTTCGCGTGCACCCGTGGCAGCCCCCAACTAGGCCGCAAGTGGCGCAGTGGGAGGTGTCCGCCGCAAGCCTGCGCAGGCTGGGCGCCGAAGGGAAAATTCTCTATCTCGGTGAGGGCATCGCCCTTGGCCGCCCGGTGTTCGACGAGGCCTGGGATGCCATCGACGCGATCGAGCAACCGTTTACTCCTGGGCAGGCGCGGGTCTGCTGGGGCACATCGCGACGGGTCACGCTGGCCCTGCTGGCTCACCTCCGGCGGGGGCATCGGGTGGCCGGAGATCCACAACGCGGATGGTATACAGTCGCCGTTCATTGAGCACTAAGGGGTTGAGAGCGATTCGCCATAGGTTAGATGTGGTTTTAGTCGCAGGTGCCTTGTGCGCCGCCGTCGTCGCAAGCGCGGGGGCAGTTCCTCCGCCTAGTTCAGCGGGTGCCGCGAACCTGGTTGTGCCCCTGCAGAGCACGCCCTTTGATCCTGCTCCGAGTTACGAGGCACCTTGCGTTGAAGGCCAGAGCAGGTCTAGCACCGTCTACGAGCAAACGTTCAACACCATCCCCGAGGAGCGCTATAACTCTGGCTTCTCGCCGCAATCCGGCGGGACCAAGGGCGCACGCTCGGCCAGGTCCTTCCTTAGCGGCCCTGCGATCAACGAATTCATGTTCTTGCCCTACCAGCGGGTACCGGTCGGCGCTCGCACCATGCTGGGCTTTACCACCCAGGGCTCTCGTCAGACGTTCGCCCGCGTGGCGGTTAACTCTGTGCTCAACGACTTCAAGACGTCGTCAAAGTGGACTGGTGTGCGAATTGACATCACCGAAGCGACACGTGATGAAGATGGCTGGCTCAGCACCTGGTTCGAGCACCGGGGACGATCCGGAACCTCCAGCACGCTGTCCATTGATCAGGCCGAGATATACCGATGCAGCGATAACGAGACCCAACGCGTGGCGGGACCTGACCGCTACGCGACGGCCGCGCAGTTGTCGGAGGCCACCGCAGGGGGCGGGCCTGTCGTCTACGTAGCAACCGGAGAGAAGTTCCCGGACGCGCTCAGCGCCGCTGCCCTGGCCGGAGGTGACGACGCCTCCGTCCTGCTGGTCCGAACCGGGAGTATTCCGGCGAGTACCCACAGTGCGCTACAGCGGCTCAACCCCGACCGCATTGTGGTTGTGGGGGGCGAGGACGCGGTCGATGGCACCGTGTTTAGGTCTCTGCGCTCTTATGCCCCGATCGTTGATCGCGTGAGCGGCACCAACAGGTATCGCACCTCAGCAGCCATTTCAGCGTTGTTCGACCCCGGCGTTGAAACCGCGTTCATTGCGACGGGAGAGAACTTCCCCGACGCGCTGTCCGGCGGCGCGCTCGCAGCCGATCGGCGGGGCCCCCTAATGCTGACCGAGAAGACGAGGCTACCGGGCAGCATTCGCAGTGAGCTAGGCCGGCTGCAGCCCGATCGCATCGTGGTGTTTGGTGGCCCCGGCGCCGTGACTGACGCCGTGCTGGACCAGCTCGCGGAGTATGTCGACGGAGGTCGATCCGCGGTGCGCCGAATCAATGGGGCCACGAGGTATGACGTGTCGGCCAATGTGGCTCGGGAGTTCTCGCGCCCGACCAGCACATACCTGGCGAGCGGTGAAGTGTTCGCCGACGCCGTCGTGGGCGGGGCCGCTGCGGGCGCACAAGGAGCACCTCTGTTGCTGACCCGCACCGACGACCTGCCCGATTCGGTCGATGCTCGACTGCGCGCTATCGACGAAGCGGATGGAGTGGTGCTCGGCGGACTCACCAGAGTTGCCCCGATCACGCGTGATCAATACGGAAGGACGCTGCCCTGATGCGGGTCGAGACATCGTTGCTGAATGGCGACTCGCTCGCTCTGACCGTGCCGGATGCCACTGCGCTAAGTTCTCCGGTGCGCACCAGCGTGCTGCTGGCCGGGAAAACCGAACTCGAAGTGAACACCGGCGACGCCGCCGCCGTCGACTTTTATCTAGAGTCGACGGGGTCACAGCTCACCGCGGAGGTCACCCTGCGCTCGGGTATGAGGTTGCGCTCGGGCGCTCTGGGAGGTGCGACGGGTGTGGTCTTCGTGCTAGATGTCGGCCCGCAGTCGATCTTCGGCCCGGCGCCTCCGGGTCTGGCCCTGGCCGACCTTGCGGAGATTCTGAACGAAGCGAGCCCCGAAGCCGGGGCCGACGGCCCGGTGTTGCGCCCGCGCGGAGCCGTGAGTTGGTCGCCGACCCGCACACACGATCTGGTGGTCTCGGCAGACATCCAAGGTGGTGCGTACGTCCTCGATGTCCGCCGCGCCTTCGCCGAGCAAACCGAAGAGCTCCCGGGGGCGGAGGTCAAGGGCGGGACGCTCAGTCGCAGTCAGCCGGGCGAAAGTCGCCACGTCATCTTGAACGCTCCCGACTACGTCATCTACGGCATACCCACCCCCGACACCGACATCGACGTCCTGGTCACGTCTATGGCTGACGTCACCGTGAGCGATCGATGAGTGGCGCTCTCCTTGTCGCCGTCGCAGGGGTTTTGATCGCCTCCGGTCTTGCCCATGGTGTGCATTTTGAAAGCAGCCGCGCGGCGGTTGCCGATCAGCATGTGGTCTCGCCGGGGCTAGCCGGCCCTCTGGTCGCCGTACTCAGCGTGGCAGAGATCGCCCTTGGCGGCGGCACCCTCGCGGCGGTGCTCACCGGCTCCACCGCCCAAACGGTGTGGGGCCTGCTGTGCGCCTTACTGCTTGTGGCCTTTGGCGGCTACGTCCATCTGGCGTGGCTGCGCCGCACCCGCCGCGACGTCTTGTGCGCCTGCGGCGTAGGCGAGGCGCCGTTGGGGTTGTGGGTCACGCTGAGGTCGGGCTTGCTAGCCGTGCTGGCTCTGGGCGGGGCCGCCTTCGCCTCGTCGGGTGTTTCGTGGCTTGATCGTCCGGCTTTCGAGCTGAGCGTTCTGGTCTGTGTCGCCTTTTCTCTCGCGGTCGCCGTGACGATGCTGCCGGCGGCTCGCGCGCCGCTGAGTGCACTGAATCCCGAGACGGTCCGATGACGTTCACCCAGGCGGCTCTGCTTACCTCGTGGCTGGCTATCGTCGTGCTCACGCTTGGGATGGCTGGCCTGTTGCGGCAGGTGCAACAACTCAGTGGTGTGGTCATGCTGCGCGACGGTGGTGCTTTTGAGCCGCCCCAGGTCGCGGGGGTGCAAGGTTTGGCTTTGCCGCCCAGCGGCCCCCTCAGCCCGCTGCTGCCGCAGGGCAGGCCCGTGCTGGCCGTTTTCGTGTCGCCGGGGTGTGGCTCGTGCGCGGCGGTCCTCGAGGAACTTTCGGACCGCTCTGCTGCCGGTTTGGCAGCAGAGATTGTCGTCGTCAGCAGCGGCCCCTGCGACGCGTCGGCTTTGCCCTCGGGAGCGAGGTGCGTCAGCGACGCCATGACGGTGCTCGATCAACTCCGGGTGCCGGGCACGCCATACCTGATGCACATCAACACGGACCGGACCATCGGGGACGGTCGGCTCGCAGTAAGCCGCGCCGACGTGGGCGCTTTTCTGGGATCTGCGCCCATCGACTCGACCAGGTCGACCCCTGCCCCTTCATCACAGACCATGACTGAGGGTTTTTGAGATGCCACTGACTTTCGATGAGCTTCCCGTCGTCTCGAGCGACCGTATTCGGGCCCGACTGCATAAGCCGGTCAGTCGGCGGGGAGTGGTTCGCACGGCCTGGGCGGTGGGGATCGGGACCGCGCTCGGAGCGTTCAGCCTGGTCAACCGTTCGGTCGCTCCAGCCGAGGCCGCCTACTACAACGATTGGACCAGCACCACGTCCGGCCCGTGCGATACCTACGCCAGCAATCACACCGAAGACGGCATCCAGTGCGGACCGTCGGCGATGTGCCTGGACGAGACCTGCTGCTGGCGCTATGAATCGGGCGCGGGCAACCGGTCGGGGTGGCATAGAGAGGCACCTGGTCGAGGAAGCACCTACTACCTGCACCGTCCAGATGCCTGCTACCGCGGCACCTATGACTCGTGGCACTGGAAATTCAGTGACGGTCAGACCTATCGCTGCTCCGACGGCTTTACCTGTGGCCCAGCCGGGTGTTTCAAGTCGATTTGCCCGTGGGTGGTGTGAGCAACTCGCTGCACCCCACGCCCGGCCAGTCGGCCCGGCGTTGGGCCGCCGACCCATTGGCGTTGCTGGGGGCTCTGCTGGTGGTGGCGGTGACTTTGATTGTGGTCGGCTCCAGTTCACCTCTGGATCACACTGTGGCGCTCGCCGTCCTTGCCGCGGTGATCGCTGGCGTGGCCCTCTCCGGGTCCACGTGAGGCACGAACAGCGCATGGGCGCTGCTCGCCTCGGTTCGGGGCGGACTAGGACACCGTAGGTTTTGGATTCCGTTTGCGATCGGCACCACGATCGGCGGGGCGCTCAGTGGTGCCATCCTGGCGGTGCTTGCCGGGCTGGCCTCGGTCATCGCCGAGCCTGCGCGGACGGCCGCGTTAATCATCGGCCTCGTCGGGTTGCTGCTGCTCGATATGGTGACCCGCACCCTCCCGCTGCCCCAGCGCAGTCGTCTCATCCCACAGCAGGTCTTCCGTCGTAGCCTCGGCGGCGGGCTGCTGCGCTTCGGCATCGAATACGGAACCGGATTTCGCACGCTGATTCCCAGCGGCTCGGCATACATGGTGGTGTGGTTTGTGCTGCTGACGAACCCTGCATGGTGGGTCACGCTGGCGCTGGGGGCGGCGTTCGGGCTGGCCCGCAGCCTGGCCATCCTCCAATTCGTGCTGCTGGGCCGCGACGGTTGGGTGCAATTCCTTACCGGTCATACTCGGTTGCTCGAGCGCACAGGAAGCGCGGGTTGTGCCGCGCTGCTCATCTGGGGCGCGCTGCGATGAAGCGGGTAGATGAAGC
Source organism: Actinomycetales bacterium (assembly GCA_038233875.1). Classification (GTDB taxonomy): domain Bacteria; phylum Actinomycetota; class Actinomycetes; order Actinomycetales; family Dermatophilaceae; genus Ornithinicoccus. The sequence goes on from JBBSVB010000115.1 coordinate 6,938, forward strand.
GGGGATGGCAGAGGTAGGGTGCGCACAAGAACGCGCTCCGGGGTCGGTGTAACTCCGAGCCGGCGGTGACAGTCCGCGACCCGACCGCAGCCAGCGGCCGGTTGATCTGGTGGAACTCCAGGACCGACGGTGAAAGTCCGGATGGTAGGCGCGCGTGGCCCTGCGAAAGCAGGACGGTGCTCGAGCATGAGTCACCTCGGCGAGAGTTTTCCGCGCCGTCGGTGTGCCCACTGTTGCACCTACGCCGTCAGCCATGCTGACCCCCCGGAGCTTACGCACGATAACGCTACGGACGCGGGTGAGACGAGATGGGCACAACCAGCACCACTGACGTGTCGATGCTACGACGCTGCGTTGAAGCCGCTTTCCTGGGCCCAGAAGCCAACCCGAACCCTCGCGTCGGGTCCCTCATCCTCGACGCTTCCGGAGACGTGGCTGGCGTCGGACACCACGGCGGCGCGGGCACTCCGCATGCAGAGGTCATGGCGCTGGGGGTGGCCGGGGACCGCGCCCGCGGCGGCACGGCATACGTCAGTTTGGAACCCTGCGCCCACCACGGCCGCACTCCGCCCTGTGCGCAAGCTTTGCTCGACGCGGGAGTTCACCGCGTCGTGTATGCCGTCGCTGATCCCGACGCCCGCGCCGCCGGTGGCGCAGCATGGTTGGCCGAGCGCGGTGTGCACATGGAGCACGTGCGCGTCGACGAAGCGGACGACGTGACGCGACACTGGGCCTTCGCGGCCCGCACTGGCCGGCCGTGGGTGACCTGGAAGTACGCCGCGACCCTCGACGG
>JBBSVB010000116.1:0-7661 GCA_038233875.1 Actinomycetales bacterium
AGATGAAGCGCTTCATCATGACCGAGCGCAATGGCATCTACATCATCGACCTGCAGCAGTCGCTGACCTACCTCAACGAGGCGTACGACTTCGTCAAGGAAACGGTCGCCCACGGTGGGACGATCCTGTTCGTCGGCACCAAGAAGCAGGCTCAGGAGTCCATCGCTGAGCAAGCCACCCGGGTCGGTATGCCGTACGTGAACTACCGCTGGCTTGGTGGCATGCTCACCAACTTCCAGACCATCTCCAAGCGTCTGACCCGCTTGAAGGAGCTCGAAGAGATCGACTTCGACAACGTGGCTGCTTCCGGCCGCACGAAGAAAGAACTCTTGATGATGCGTCGCGAGAAGGACAAGCTCGAGCGCACGCTCGGTGGTATCCGCGACATGGGCAAGGTCCCCTCGGCGGTGTGGGTTGTTGACACCAAGAAGGAGCACCTCGCCGTCACCGAGGCTCGCAAGCTCGGCGTCCCGGTCATCGCGATCCTGGACACCAACTGCGACCCCGACGAGGTCGATTACAAGATCCCCGGCAACGATGACGCCATCCGTTCGGTTACCTTGTTGACCAAGGTTGTCGCCGAGGCGGTTGCCGCTGGCCTGATGGCCCGCGGTGGTGGTTCGAGCGACAGCGAAGAAGCCAACGAACCGATGGCCGAGTGGGAGCGCGAGCTGCTCGCCGGTAGCGCCGATGAGGCGGCTCCGACCAGCGATGAGGCCGTTCCGGGCACCGACGAGGCTGCTCCGGCGACGGAGGAGACCGTAGTTACCGAGCCCACCGAAGCTCCTGTTGAAGCAGAGGCAATCGTGGAGACCGCCGCCGTCGAGGCGCCGGTTGCCGACGAGGCTCCTGCGGTCGCTGACGAGGCTCCTGCAGCCGCCGCTGATGAGTCGACCACGGACGCCGCTGAGCCGGCGACCGAAACTTCCACTTCCTGATCAATCCCTGCACAGAAGAAGGAGACACGCTCGACCATGGCGAACTACACCGCCGCAGATATCAAGGCACTCCGTGAGCAGACCGGCGCGGGCATGATGGACGTCAAGAAGGCTCTCGATGAGGCCGATGGCGACCCCGCAAAGGCCACCGAATTCCTGCGCGTCAAGGGACTCAAAGGCGTTACCAAGCGTGAAGGCCGCTCGGCCTCCAACGGCTTGGTGCGCGTTGACGTCACCGATGGCGTGGGCACTCTGGTTGAGATCAACTGCGAAACTGACTTCGTTGCCAAGGGCGAGAAGTTCAGCGCCCTCGCCGACCAGGTTCTTGCTCAAGCGATCTCCACCGGCGCCGCAAGCGCCGAGGACTTGCTGAAGTCGGACATGTCCGGACGTACGGTGCAAGAGGTTCTTGACGAAGCCAACGCCACCATCGGAGAGAAGATCGAAGTGCGTCGCGTGGCCTCGATGGGAGCGCCCGAGGGCGGTTCTGTCGTGTCCTACCTGCACAAGACCAGCCCCGACCTGCCCGCGCAGATCGGTGTCCTCGTGGTCACCGAAGGTGAGCAGGACGGCCTGGCTCGCGACATCGCGATGCACGTCGCCGCCTTCAGCCCCACGGTGCTGACGCGCGCCGAGATCGACGAAGAGACGGTCGCGAAAGAGCGTCGCATCGCCGAGGAAACGGCCCGCGAGGAAGGCAAGCCCGAGCAGGCGCTGCCCAAGATCATCGAAGGTCGCATGACCGGGTTCTTCAAGGAGAACGTGCTCTTGGACCAGGCCTTCGCTAAGGACAGCAAGAAGTCCGTGGCTCAGGTCGCCAAGGACGGTGGCGTCGAGATCACTTCGTTCGCACGCTTCAAGGTCGGCGTCTGATCTAGCTCAGACACAGCAGGAAAGAAGGCCAGGTCCGCCACGGACCTGGCCTTCTTTACTTCTGTCAGTGGCGTACTTGGGGGCACCGAGGTCTAGGCGTCGTCGACTTCAACGTCGCCGAGGACGGGAGTCCATATTGCTCGCTTACGTCTCGGGGACGATCCCCGCTCGCGGGGCAGATAGCTCGATTCGAGGTCTTCGTATTGAGCGGGTGCCCCCGTCATCTCCCAGTCGCCTCCGCCGAGGTGGCGGTAGCGCTGCCACTGCATGCGGACGCGCCGGATGATGCCTATGGTGCTGGGGAAGTCGTCGGGGGCATCGATGCGGTTGAGCTCTAAGTACCCGTTCACTTCGACAGGGCCGGTCATGGGTGCGGGTGCATCCCAATACGCCGCCGCCGCGCCGATGTCGAGCCGCACAGGGTGACGATTCAAATCGGCACCCAACCCAGGGCGGTAGGGGCCTCGCTTCGGCGTGCAGTGGCTGGAGTTGCTCAGGCGGCGCGGCATACCGATCGTGCTCGGTGAAGGTCAGCCAGTCGTCAAAATGATCCCCGACTCGCACCACGTCCAGATTCTCGTCGTGCACCCACTCCGGAATTCGGACAACCACAATCATGGTGGAACAGTACCGCTAGGCGTCGTCGAGGCCGATGTCGAGGACCGATGCGCTGTGGGTGATCCAGCCGGCCGAAATGATGTCGACCCCAGCCTCGGCCAACGCCGGGGCCGTCTCGACCGTGACCGTGCCGGAGGCCTCGACCACCATCGCGCCGTTAACCATGGCCACCGCTTCGGCGGCCATGGCCGGCGTGAAGTTGTCGATCAACACCGCCGTGACCGGGTCGCGCAGCAACTGTTCGAGCTGCTCCAATGAGTCGACCTCAACCTCGATCGCCATCAAGTGACCGGCAGCCGCCTTGGCCCGAGCGACAGCGGTAGCAATGCTGCCCGCAGTGGCGATGTGGTTGTCCTTGACCAGGATCGCGTCGTCAAGCCCGAAGCGGTGGTTTGCGCCGCCACCAGCGCGGACGGCATATTTCTCGACCGCTCGCAGGCCCGGAGTCGTCTTGCGAGTGCAGCAGATCTGAGCGTGGTTGTGAGCGATAGCGTCGGCGATGGTGGCAGTAGCCGTGGCCACGCCACTGAGATGGCCGAGGAAATTCAGAGCTACCCGTTCACCGGTCAAGATTGATCGGGCGCTGCCGGAGACACTCGCCAAGACGTCGCCGGGCACGACGCGGTCACCGTCGGAGCGCCGTTGATCGAACTGGATGGTGCCCTCGTTATCCGCGAACTCAAACGCGATGCGGGCAAGGTCAAGACCGGCCACTACCCCTGGGCGGCGGACGGTGAGGTTGAAGCTTGCCTGCTCGGTGGCGGGGATGAGTCCGTCGGACGTGACGTCTCCAGCACGCCCCAAGTCTTCGAGCAGCGCATAGCGGACCAACGGCTCCAACATCACGCGCGGCAGTGGATTGAGGCTCACGCAAGTGCGCCGATCGCGGCACCGAGGTCGCTGACGTGGGCAGTCGTATGTTGGGCGGTCGCCGCCATCTCCGGGTAGTCCGATCGCAGATGGCCGCCTCGGCTCTCTTCACGGCTGAGCGCGCTGCGGCAGATCAGTAAGGCCATCAGCTCGTGGTCACTTAAACCGTCGACCCCCACGGACTCCACTCGCTCGCTCAAACCGTGCGCTGCGTCGGTCAGCGGCTGTGCCGAGCGCACTACTCCGGCCGCGGTCGTCAGCAACGTGCGGAGCGCCATACGGGATTCGTCGCTCTCCTGCTCAGGCATCGACGGTGAGGTTGATTCGGCACCGGGGCTGGCCAACGGAGTCGCGCGGATGTCCTCAGCGACCCAGCCGCCGCAGACTACGGCCTCCAGTAGCGAGTTGCTGGCCAGCCGGTTAGCGCCGTGCAGGCCCGTGCTGGCGACCTCCCCAACGGCCCATAGGCCCGGGACGGTGGTGCGACCGGCGCGGTCCACGGTGACGCCGCCGCATTGGTAGTGGGCAGCAGGGTGAACGGGGATCGGCTGGGTGGCAGGGTCGATGCCTGCGGATTTACATGCCGCATCGATCCCTGGAAACTCCTCGGCGAACTCGTGGCCCAACGCCTCGCGAGCGTCCAGGAACACGTGGCCCCCGGAGGTGATCTCAGCCCACACCGCGCGCGAGACGATGTCGCGCGAAGCGAGGTTGTCGCACGGCAAGGGGTCACCGTTGGCGTCGATCAAGATCGCGCCCTCGCCGCGCACGGCTTCACTGACCAGCGGCATCGGGTCCAACCCGGCGTCCAGGGAAGTGGGGTGGAACTGCGCCATCTCCAGATCACGGACCTGTGCCCCAGCGCGGGCAGCCATGGCCAAACCTTGGCCGCGAGCACCCAACGGATTTGAGGTATGCCGCCACAAGGCGCCATACCCGCCGGTCGCCAGAACCACAGCCGGGGTAGGCAGGACTCGCACGCCATCTTCGGTCTCGATCTGAACGCCTGCGACCGCACCAGTGTGGTCGGTGAGTGTCCGCACCGCCCGCGTGTACTCCATCACGGTGATCGAGGGCAGGCTGCGAGCCGCAGCGACGACCGCACGCAAGATCTCGGCACCGCTGCCGTCGCCACCGGCGTGCACAATGCGATTGCGCGAGTGGGCACCCTCGAGGCCAAGGCGGAGGGTGCCGTCGGGAAGCCGGTCAAACTCGGCTCCGAGGTCGGCCAGGCGATTTACGGCTTCTGGGGCGGCTGCGGTGATGGCGTCAACGATCTCGGCGTCGCACAGCCCAGCGCCGGAAGCCATGGTGTCTGCCGCGTGCAAGGCGGCCGAGTCGTCTGGCCCGAACGAGGCAGCGATGCCACCTTGAGCCCATGCCGTGGCGGCCTCGGTGCCCAATGTTCCGGTGGTCAACACCACACAGGGCATGGGGAAGAGGGTGACCGCGGTCATCAAACCGGCAAGGCCCCCTCCGACGATGACCGGCGTGTGGTCGTTGCCGACCTGAGGAGCCGTCATACCTCGAGCATCCTGGTCACGGCCAAACGGGCGCGCTCAGCCATCTCGGGGTCGATCGTGACCTCGTTGGTCATCGTTTCGAGGCTGCGTCGGATGGTGGCCAGAGAGTTGCGCTTCATGTGTGGGCACATATTGCATGCACGGACAAACTCAATCTCGGGATGCTCGGCGGCGATGTTGTCGCTCATCGAACACTCGGTGATCATCGCGACCTGCTTGGGCGAATTGATGACCACAAAGTCGAGCATCTGCTTGGTTGAGCCAGACATGTCGGCCTCGTCGATGACCTCCGGAGGGCACTCCGGGTGCGCGATGATGACGGCCTCGGGGTGGTCGACCCGCAATTGCTTCATGTCTTGGGCGGTGAAGCGCTCGTGCACCTCACAGTGACCGGCCCAGGTCACGACCTCGACGCCGGTCTGGCGGGCGATGTTCTGAGCGAGGTATTCGTCCGGGATCATGATGACCTTGGGGACCCCGAGGGACTCGATGACCTTGACCGCGTTGCCCGAAGTGCAACAGATGTCACTCTCGGCTTTGACGTCGGCGGATGTGTTGACGTAGGTGACCACCGGTAGGCCGGGGTTGGCCTCCCGCAGCGCGCGCACGTCGGCGCCGGTGATCGATTCGGCCAGCGAGCACCCTGAGCGCAGGTCGGGGATCAGCACTGTCTTGTCGGGGTTGAGCAGCTTGGCGGTCTCAGCCATGAAGTGCACGCCGGCGAGCACGATGACGTCGGCGTCGACGGTTTGTGCCTCACGGGCGAGCGCCAGGGAGTCGCCCACGATGTCGGCGACGCCGTGGAAGATCTCGGGGGTTTGGTAGTTGTGCGCCAAGATGACTGCGTTGCGCTCCTTCTTCAGGCGCTGGATGGCCTCGATCTCGGGAGCGAAGGTGGCCCACTCGACCTCGGGGATCACATGCCGGACCGATTCGTAGAGCTCATCGGTTGACGTCTCAACGGGGGATGGTGCGAGCGACATGGTGTCCTCCTGGTCGGGAACCGGGGGTGGGGTATTGGGTCAGGGTTATGCTGCGACTGAGCATATGTGCTGGGTCGACTCTATATGCTGACTCTGAGCAATACAACCCGGGGGTCTCAGCGCGTGCGGGTGACTGGCAGCTTGGTGCCCCCTGCTCGGCGCTCGTCGAGCACCTCGCGGCGGAACGCGTAGAGCTTGGCGGGGCGGCCGCCGGTCTGCTGATCGGTCTCGCCGGTTTCCTCGACCAGATCCTGCTGGGTAATCAACCGACGAAAATTTTGCTTGTGCAGACCCTGGCCAGCGAGAGCCTCGACCACTGACTGCAAATTGCCGAGAGTGAACTGGTCCGGCATGACCTCGAACACCACCGGTCGATACTGGATTTTCGCCCGCAGTCGGGCGATTCCCGTCGCCAAGATGCGCCGGTGATCGTGCTCCATCGGGCGGCCGACGAGGGCTGGACCGTGTGGGCTTGGGGACTCCGGAATCAGGCCCGCCTCGTACAACATTTCGTAACGTTGCAGGGTGAGCTCTGGGCGCCACGCTCTGCCTTCGAGTCCGAAATTCACAGCGCTCCGCAGAGCCCGCTGGGCACGCGTGACTTCGTTGGTGCTCGACGACGCCCACTCGGTTAAACGGCCAGCGATCTCGTCTTGCATGACCCGCCTCCCGCTCCGTTGGTCCTCCCACGGGAAGTACTCGTAGAAGCCCTGCCACGGTGCCACTTGCGAAGAAGCCCTGGTCAGCCCCAAGTACGACACCGAGATCGTGCGTCCCGCGCTGCCCGTGCGGTCGGGGTCGGCAAAGGTGTAGAGCTGCTCGACATACCCCAGGCTCAGCTGTGTTTGTTGCTCTACCCACGTCCGCATGCCCATCTGCAGTGAGCGGTGGTCGCTGCGCAAGGGCCCTGATGGCAGCCGTGCTCCGTCAGGGGAGGTCATCACGACGGGGCCCTCGCCAGACAACGAGACGATGACGGCGACGAGTTCTGTGCTGACGCGCTGCGAATCCGCGGTTGAAGGGAACTCGACATCGGCGGACATAGCGCCAATCATGCCGCCTCCTCGACGGTTCGAGTGTGGATGCCCTGTCGGGCCGTCGATATGGCAGGATCGTCCTCGCTTGCACCCGCTTCTGCCCGGAAGGCCGCGATGACCGCTGTCGATCACACTCCCGCTACCGATCAGAGCGTGCGACGGGTTCTGCTCAAGCTGTCTGGTGAAGCGTTCGGAGGCGGGAGCATCGGGGTCGACCCCGACGTCGTGCGTGGTATTGCTCAGCAGATTGCGGCAGCCGCCAATGAGGGCGTGCAGGTGGCGGTCGTTATAGGTGGCGGCAACTTCTTCCGGGGGGCTCAACTGCAACAACGTGGCATGGAGCGGGCCCGTGCCGACTACATGGGCATGCTCGGGACCGTCATGAACTGCCTTGCGCTGCAGGACTTCTTGGAGAAAGAAGGCATCGCAACCCGCGTGCAGACTGCCATCACGATGGGCCAAGTCGCAGAGCCCTACATCCCCCGTCGGGCGATCCGGCACTTGGAGAAGGGGCGGGTGGTGATCTTCGGTGCCGGCGCTGGTATGCCGTACTTTTCCACCGACACCGTCTCGGCCCAGCGTGCGCTGGAGATCAAGTGCGACGCAGTGCTGATGAGTAAGCACGGCGTCGATGGCGTATACACCGCCGACCCGCGCACCGACCCCACGGCGATCAAGTTGGACACGTTGACTTTCGATGAGGCGCTGACGCAGAACCTGAGGGTGGTCGATGCGGCAGCGTTCAGCCTCTGCATGGACAACGACCTCCCTATGCTCGTCTTCGGGATGGACGGCGAAGGCAGCATCTCGGCGGCCATC
>JBBSVB010000117.1:0-7631 GCA_038233875.1 Actinomycetales bacterium
AACCCCAATCAAACTCGGTGAGCGTGCCTTCTGACGACAGGACGGTTGCCGCGGCGGGGGGCGGGGGTTCAGGGAAGGTGATCTCGGGGATGAATGGGGAGAGCGAGAGCATCAGCGCCATCGCCAGTACCGCGCCTACAGTCGTCACTGATTCCACGACGCGTCGAATCATGACGCCCTCCTTTCGATCTCAGATGTCCCTGTGCCAGGCGGGGTGGGGCATCGACCGGGTGGTCAACTGCCCCGCCCCGCGTCGTCACCCGGGGACGTTGAAGGCCACGAAGTCAGTGGCCGGGTTGGGTCCGTAGACGGCACGCATCGCCCAGGGACCGGGTGGCGCACCGTTGACCGTGATGGTCGTCGCCGTCTTGCAAAACGGCACGGAGTAGCCACCCGCTGATGGGATGACGACAGCCTGTACCGCCGTCAGGTTTGTGCCGGTGATGGTGATGGTGCCGCCCGCACGCGAGACGCCCGTGATGATGGGGGTAGAGCCCGTCTCGCCACCGCCACTCGCTACTGGGACGTTGGGGTTGGTGACTGCGGCAGGCCCGTACTGCAAGTACTCCAAACCGTTTGGCACGCCGTCGGAGTCGGCATCTCCGGAGGCGCCACCGACCCACGGCGCGTTGGCGTTCTGCCACGTGGAGCAGCCCCACGTGGAGATTTCGTCGGCGTTGGTCAGCCCGTCACCGTCGGAATCGGCGTTGGGCTGGTATCCACCAGCGACCGGGACGTTCGCGTCGTGGGCAGATGAGATCGCGGCGGCGCCGAAGGCCGGAGCAGGGAAGGTGAAGCACATGAGCGGATCGCTGCCGAGTTCGTGGCGGTTGAGGAAGCCGTCACCGTCCGCGTCGCCGTTCGGGCCGGAGCCGTTAGCGATCGGATTAGCCGGGTCGCAGGGATCCCATCCGACGCCGTTCTCGGTGCTGGTCGAGAACCCGTCACCGTCGTGGTCGATCATCATGGCCGATAGGTCGCACGCGCCGGGGTCGGTGGGCTCCTCGGTGGGCTCGTCGGTCGGGTCGGGGTTCGGAGGAAGGGCAGATGCGGCACACCCGTCAGTCGAGCCGCTCGCGGTTACCGTGCCCTTGATGCTGTCGTAGACCGCCCACGGGCCCTTCTCGTGCTCAGCGCACACCGAGAAGTTGCTGCCGTTGGCAGTCCGGGCGTAGCGGGCTACGGAGACGCCAGGGGTGAGGTTCACGCCGTCGGGGAGCGGCGGCAGCGCCTCGGCGTATGCGTCGTCGTTGATGCGCGATTCCTCCACGACGGTAGCGACCTGCTTGACGTCGGAGGACACCGCCGTGACGTACGCGCGGCCACGCAGCGTGGAAAAATTCTGCACGCCGATAATGACGACGAGCGCGAAAATTGCCATCCCGAGCAAAGCGTCTAGAAGGGCGAGACCGGACTGATCGTCGCGGACGCGGCGGTCACGGAAGGGGCGCCCGATCAGGGCGAGAAGTTCACGGCGAGTAACTTCGGTGTCGGTGGCGTTTATCACGATTCGGCTCCTCGGGGAGGGTGTGGGCCACCCCGGGGAACCGGGGCTCATACCCGTGTGGTGTCCGGCTCATGTGGGCGCCTGCTCACCGCGCCTGTCACCATGTGCAAATCGAGAGTGGATGGTGCCCGAGCACGAGTCATCGGGACGACGGGTGAACTCGCGCGCGGATGATCCCCGGCACCGGGTGGCCGGTCAGGTCGGTGAGGGTGTACTCGACGCGAACTCGCTTTGCCCGCGAGTGGACGACGAGCACGACACGCGTGCCCTTGACCTTCGCGGACACGCCCTTCTGCAGGCTCTTCTTCACGACGGCGATGTGCGGCGGTCCGAAGAAGCGATCGTTGACGAGCACCTTGACGCGCTTCGCCTTGCCTCGACGCACCTTGACTCGATCAGTCCGGGCCTTCACTCCCGGAAGGACCGTCACGATCACTGTCGCGGCGTCGGTCCCATCCGCCCGCGCAGGCTCACCGGTGTCGATTCGGTAGCCGATCGGGAACGTCCTGGGTCCGCTGTACCGGAGGCCCGGCACCCCAACACGGATCGGGCCGAACTGGCTCTTCCCCACCTCGACACCGTCAGGCACGGCCGAGGTGTCGAGGACCACGTCGAGGTACGTCACGCCGTCGGGGCGGAAGCAGCCCTCAAACCCGACAGGTCGTCGGCACTCGTCATTCGTGAGTACATTCAGCGGGATCTGCGTGGCTCCGGCGGGCAGACGGATGGTGTCGTCGTGCGCAACGAGCGGGACCTGTGGCGTCGTCGGATCGTCCGACGTAGGGCCGACTGGCCCCATGTGTGCCGGAATACGGAACCGCACGAATGCCTCCGGAGCAGAGCCGTAGACCGCCTTCGCTTCGAGCGCCGGGTCGCTCGGCGAGGCCGTGATCGTGATCGTCGTGCCGTCCGTCCGGGTGAACGGGATCGGGAACGGCGGAGTGCTATCACTCTCGATCAGGGTGACCCGGTCGAGGCCGGTGCCAGTGACCGTGACGACGCCACCGGAGCGGGTCACGCCAGTGATTGTTGGTGAAGCCAGCGGCGGCTCCTCAGGCGGGATGGGGTTGCCGCTGGCGTCCCACGCGCCAGCCAGTTCCCGGACCGTGAGCGTTGAGCCGCCGGTCGCACCGTCCTCATCAGCGCTCTGGTAGCCGACGGTGGCGACCCGGTACATCTTGCCCCCGGGGGCCGGGATGACCCAGGCGGGGAGGGTCCAGTCATCGGCGAAGTCGATCGTCACGTCACCGACGTCGCCGTAGTCCAGCGTCGGTTCGGCCATGCCGGTGGGGAGTCCATAGGTGGAGGCGCAGAAGCCGTCATCAGAGCAGAGGTCCCAGCGCATGGCCAAGAGCGGCCCACTGGGCCCCTCATTGCCCACCGCGGTGAGGCGAAGCCCCTGACCGGTGTCATTTGTCAGGACGTTGACTGTGATGGGGGTCTTGGTGGTCACGGTCTTCGAATCGGGCTGAGAGACGACGGCGGCAGCCTCGGCGGGCACAGCCGTGCCGAGCCCGGCGAGGGCCATGACGAGCGTCGTCATGAGCCCGGCGAGGGCGGCGCGATGGAAAGGTGGACGAATCATGATCGGGTGCTCCTGAGGTCGAAGTGAACGTGAACACCTATGAGGTGTACGGCGGGGTGCGGCTCCTGATCAGTAATCAGCCAAAAGTTCCTGTGCCACCAGTTCGGAGGCAGCGGCAGGAGGTCGGGTCCATGCGAACCTGGCCCACCGCGGCTCGGCGGCGAGCCCACCTACGGACGGATGGTCAACGCACTTCCTCGCAGGCGCCGACGTCGTCGAAGTACTTGGCGAGGGGAACGCCATTCTCGGCATCCACGCGGACAGCCACTTGTGGCGGTCTCGGCTTCTGCTTGCGCAGGACGGTCACCATGCCGTCGCACAGCGGGAGAGCCTTCTCGGCTTCCGCTTCACCGAGACGGGTCGAGATCACGACGCTTCCCGCTTCGGGCAGCGTCGTATCCGTCATGACCCAGCCGGAGCCCGGCACCTGCTCGGAGAGCGTGTAGCCGAGGTGATCGGCCATGCCGCTCTGGAGGTCGTTCATCGGAGATGCGCTCGGCTCGGCGGTCGGCATCGGGCCCGGCTGCTCCACGGCGGCAGTGCCGCAGGCGGACAGGACGGGGACGGCGAGTAGCGCCACGACGGCGGTACGGATCAGGTGCGTGCGGATCATGAGAGGTCCTCCTGTGAGGGTCGGTGGGGTGCTCGGTCAGTCGGTCAGTCGGCGTAGCCGCGCCAGGACAGGGCCGCCTCGGTCAGGGCAAGCGGCTCCGGCTCGTAGCAATCCGTGCACGTGGCGGGGTCGCAGATAGAGGCCCAGCCGCAGACAGAGGGGCCGCCACAGTGCGCGCCGTCGGTCAACCAGTTGTGCACCCGGTCGAGGCCGATTTCACTGTCCTGGAGGTGGCTCGACCAGCGTCCGCCGGCGATCGTTCGGCCGTCGGTCGTGATGACCCGGGCAAGGGTGTCGCCGCTCGGGTAGGTGATCTCAATCGTGTGGCCGGTCGAGGTGGTAGAGGTAGTCATCGTGGTCTCCAAGCGCTCGGCGCCCTGGTGGGCGCGGTGGGTGAGGATCGACCTCGTGGCGAGGTCTTGTCACCGAGGTGGTGTCCGGCTCGTGTTCCGGCCCGCTCAGGAATCGCCGAATCAATTTTCGTCACCGTCGGGTCATGCAGCGCTCGGGCCGTCACGCCACGGGTTGTACTTCCACTCCTTGACCCGCATCTCGGCGGTCGAGTCGAGGATCCGGCGCGAGGTTTCCATGCGCGGGTCGAGGACTCGGTTCGGTCCTTTCGCCCACTCGCGGAGCGTGGTCTCGCCGACACGCTGCGACCACTTGCGGATCGTTGCGGTCCGGGCGCCGTCCACATCGTGACCGAACTCGACCTCGCGGATGAAGCGGACGCCGTGTCTGCCGTCCGCCGCATTCGGGACCAGGAGCCCGACCGTGCAGCCGTACGGCATGGGAGTGTCACGGCAGGCCGTCAGAAGGTCGATCAGCCACGAGTGGCGCAGCGGCAGTCGAGGGTCGTCGTCAACGCGCCAAGTCGGACCATCCAGGACACCGGTGGCGGTGCCATCCACGAGCCAGACCGTCCCGACCAATCCGGCAGCCACGTGAGCAGCATGGCGGTGCAGCACCGTCTCGACGTCGAGACGGGAGTGCTGCACTTCGATCCCGCTGAGCCGCGAAGTTTGCGTCCGCCGGATCACGACGTCTACGCGGGCGTCGTCTACGGCGTACTCATGACCGGCAGCCCCGGCGAGCAGGTCACGGCATACGCGGCGATGCCATTCACCTTCCCCACCTTCGCGCTCTGCGCAGTCGAGACCCTCGCCCGACTTGTGGGCCCAATGCGCCGTGCGCTTCTCACCCTGCCGGAAGGTCAGCGAGGCGTCGCAGTGAACGTCGGCGCACCGCAGCGTAGTGCTGAGCAACCTCGCATCGTCGCCGTGGATGACGCGCGACAAGTTCTTGTCGGACACAGGGGCACTGGGGAGAGCGAGCAACTGGCCGGTCTGGGTGGAACGGGCTACGAACATCGGTCACCTCGTGCTGGGCAGCCGAATGCCGCCGTCGCCTATAGAGGTGTACGGCGGCATTCGGCCCTGCTCAGTTGGAGCAGTCAGACTCGCGTCTTGCGACGTTCCTCGTCGGCCGTGGAACAAGCGACCATCACGTGCAGATCGGTACGATCCGTGGTGGCCCTCTTGATGCGGTCAACGTCGTGGAGCACTCCCTCATCGAGCAAGATCATCGCTCCGAACGGCGCCGACTCGATGATGTGATTGAGGTCCACATCGTTCTTCTCGGTGTGGATGACGTCGTTGATGACGGGTACGCCGTTGGCTCGTGCCTTGACAGCGGCACGGCGCAGTTCGCTCGTCTTGCCGCGGCCGGTGATGATGGTGATCGTTGCTTTGCTATCCATGTTGTTCTCCATTGGGTCAGGGGCCCGAAGCCAGTTCTTGCTTGGTGTGGTCCGCTGGAGGGCCGGCTATCTGTCTCTCGCTTCCTTCTCTCCTTCGCTGTGCCAGGGGATTCGAGGCAGCGGCAGTTGGCGATCAAAAGTCGCAGTCGCACTCCCAAAGCCCGTTCTTGCTTACGCGGCCCGCGCCACACACCCGGCAGTACCGGGAGGCGGGGAGAATGGAGACAGCCGGGTGCTCAGGGATGCGCGTGATCGCGGGTGTGCCAAGCAGTGCAAACGTGTCGGGCCTCGGTGCGGTTTCCTTCCCCCACCGTGCGCCGAGCACAACGGCCGTGCCGGTGATCGCTACGCCGTTGAGGTCTGTCGTCATGACCTCACCGAGTGCCTTCGCAGCAGCGGGACCTTCGGCTTCCGGGACCTGGGCGATCAGTTCGTCGTGGATGGGGAGCCAGAGCGAGTCGCGGCCGAGTCGTTCTGCTGCCGCGATCGTGATGATTTTGAAGAGATCAGCGGCCGTTCCCTGGATGATCCAGTTAACGGCTCGATACGCCGCCTCAGGGGTCGGCGGGAGCGGGCGACCGTAGGCCGTCTCCAGTGACTCACCGTTCTTGGCTCGGCGCTTCACGTCCTCCATCCACTTGGACATGACCGGGTAGGCGCGGTGCAGGCCCTGGATGACGCCGCGTGCCGCGACCTCGGTGACTCCGAGGTTTGAGGCCAGCGACGCTGGTCCCTCCCCGTAGATCATCGCGAGGAACGCCGTCTTTGCGATCTTGCGGCGCGCAGCGTCGCCACGGGTCGCTTCGCCCCAGACCGCGACCGCGAGTTCGGTGTAGACGTCACCTCGAACGGCTTCGGTCAGTGCGGGGTCGCCAGAGATTGCCGCGACCACCCGCGGCTCTACCCGGTCCAGGTCGCAGCCGACGAGGACCATGCCAGGTTCTGCCAGAAACAGTGGGCGCAGTCGGGCAGGGAGGTTCTGAAGGGCGGGGCCTGTGATTGACGTTCGGCCCGTGACGGCACCGATGCCGTGAATGGTGGGGTGGAGGCGACCCGCCCGTGAGAGTGCCCCGACGATTTCTGTCACCTTGTTCGCGACGCTGGCCGCTTCGCGTAGTTCGACGAACATCTTCCAGTCGGCCGCGGCAGCAGGTGAAGGGGTGACCCTGCCGTACGCCTTATGGCTCAGTGTCGGCTTCCCGCCCGGGTCCAT
The DNA here is from genome assembly GCA_038233875.1 of Actinomycetales bacterium. Lineage (GTDB taxonomy): Bacteria > Actinomycetota > Actinomycetes > Actinomycetales > Dermatophilaceae > Ornithinicoccus. The sequence goes on from JBBSVB010000117.1 coordinate 6,678, forward strand.
GACATGGATTCCCCGCGTAACGAGCCAGCGGCGGACATCGTCCGTCTCACGCGTCAGGTCGATCCCATGGTCTCTCACACTGGCGGTCTTGGCCGCTTCGAGTCGGGTGACCTCCTCGGTGAGTGCTTCGGTGTCTACGCGATAGCCCCGTACCGCGGGCCAGCGCCATAGGTCGTCGACCTTGCACTCACGCACTGCGATCCCGCGCAGCGCGCTCGACGTCCCTAGGCGCGTCGTGGCGACCAGTCGGGCGCATTCGATCGCACGGGCGGCCGTGTCGGTAGCAGTCAGCGAGACGTCCCCTTCGATGAACGCGGCCGGGGAAACCGTACGGGCCATGACCTTGGTGCAGAACAGTCCGCGCAGGCGTAGGCCGGTGGCGGCGTGCACAGCGACGGCTGCGCCGGTCGCGTCATGCGCCCACCACCGGACCCTGCTCCGGACCGTGGCTCGCAGAGATGCAGCCACCAATCCGAGGTCATGGCCATCCACCACCCACGCCGTACCGTCGCCCGCTCCAAAGGCGAGGCGACGCAGAGCGGACGACTCGCCCTCCCGGACGTCCAGTGCGTAGTCGCCTCGCTCTTCCGAGCACCAGGTGGCGAACTCGTCGAGCAGGTCCGTGGTTAGGTGACGGACCGTTGTGGCTTCCTGAAGCGTCGCAGTCATGTCGGCCCTCACTCGGCGGCGATGTCGAGGTCCATGCCGTCAGAGGCGTCGAACGTTCCGGACCGCGGCGCCCCGGCGGCGCCCCTGGCGGACTGGTCGATGGGCGTCACCGTCGCGAGGTGCTGCACCTCCAGCATGTACTTGTTGCCCGACTTCGAGTTGGGGAAGCACCGCAGCCGGTAGATGGCCTCTGCGGAGCGGACCGCCGTGTCGCGGCGCTGAAGCAGTGCGCGACCCCACGACTTCGTTGCCCCGCTGACCGTCTGGCTGGGCTGGGGGAGAAGC